>NZ_ASSC01000572.1 GCF_000520735.1 Paenibacillus forsythiae T98 | reverse complement strand
CGCCGCTGCGGTAGCAACGGTCGGAACGGTTGGTTTTGTCGGCCTGATCGCACCGCATGCAGCCCGAATTCTCATCGGCCACAACCACCGGCGGCTGTTGCCCGCGACGCTGTTGATAGGCGCGTTGCTTCTTATGGCGGCGGACCTGGTCGGCCGGCTCCTGCTCAGTCCCAAGGAAATCCCTTCCGGACTCGTGGTGGCGTTATTGGGAGCACCGTATTTTATTGCACTGATGAGAAAAAGTGCGTCTCGGAAATGACTTTATAGCCGATAGCTGCTGGATGCGGCAGGTGAAGGGATGAAGGAAATGGCGGCTGCAAACGCCGCCTTCTTCATCATTGTCTCATCGAACCTGGACTTGCTGTACGGTATTGAGCACCAGGATGAGGTCAATTGTCGCAGGTGGTTACCATGAGAAGGAGAGCGAACCTAAATGGAATTGTTATGGAAGGATGGTATCATAACTTCAAAAGAAGAATTGATCGAGATGGTTGGAGTGCCTCATGAGACGGTAGTTAACAAGAACATTTCGTTTATCGACTCGCACATTGAAAACTACTTGGCGATGTCGCCTCTTTTCTTCATCTCTACGTCTTCTTTAAACGGGCGTGCCGATGTCTCTCCGCGAGGCGACGGTCCCGGATTTGTGAAAATGATGGACGAGAAAAGGCTTATCTTTCCGGACCGCCCGGGCAACCGGCGTTTGGACTCCTTGAACAATATATTGGAAAACCCGCAAGTCGGCATGATTTTCATCATCCCGGGTTTGAATGATGTGTTGCGGATTAACGGACGGGCGTGGATTACGCGCAACGAGGAATTGCTAAAGCAATTTCAGTGGAAGGGTAAGACCACCGGTATGGGTGTAATTGTGGAAGTAGAAGAGTGCTTTATTCACTGTCCGAGAGCGTTCAATCAAGCCGGAATTTGGAAACCGGAAAAATGGCCGCCCAAGGATCAATTGCCGAACTTGCTTGACATGTGGAAGGCCCATGTGGCGCTTAATGGCATTTCTGCCGAGTAGCAAAGGTGTGAAGTGAACGTACTTATCAGTAGAACCTATCAGGCTTAAGGAGGAATAATTTCGTGGAAGTCTCTGAAAAATTAACATGGATTGAATTGGACAAAAAGCATTTTTTTCACCCTTCAAGTTCAATTAAAGACAGCTATGAAAAAGGACCTGTAGTGTTCATGGAAAGAGGAGAAGGCATTTATATATATGATGCAGACGGGAAGGAATATGTAGATGGACTATCCTCTCTTTGGAATGTAAATGTTGGACATGGTCGAAAAGAATTAGCCGAATCCGCCAGTGAGCAAATGAAGAAATTGGCGTATACCCATTCCTTTAGCAGATTCAGTCATAAACCAGCTGTGCAATTAGCCGAAAAGATAGCTTCACTCGCACCAGGAGATCTGAGTGTGGTTCACTTTACTTCCGGCGGTTCTGAATCCAACGATTCAGCTTTCAAGATAGCCCGGCATTATTTTAAACTAAAAGGTCAATCGCAGCGCTTCAAGATTATTGCAAGAGACCGGGCTTATCATGGAGTTTCAATGGGAGCGACAAGTGCAACCGGCCTTTCGATTTTTCGCGAATTGGGGGGGCCGTTAGCAGCCGGATTTATCCATGCATCCGCACCATACAGCTATCGCTGCGAAGAGTGTAAACCAGAGTGCAAGGGAGATTGTGCAATAGAAAGTATATACGATTTAATCGAACAAGAAGGGGCGGAAACCATTGCGGCAATCATTATAGAGCCTGTTCAAGGAGCCGGCGGCGTTATTATTCCTCCCCCCGATTATATAAAGGCTGTAAGAAAAATCTGCGATAAATTCGGAATTTTAATGATAGCCGATGAAGTGATTACAGGATTTGGAAGGACCGGCAAGTGGTTTGGGATTGAGCATGAAGGGGTCGTTCCGGATATGATAACCTTTGCTAAGGGCGTTACCAGCGGATATATTCCTTTAGGCGGTGTTGTCATTAGCGAGCGCATCTATAGAGAGTTGGTTGAGCACTCCAATCAAAATTTTGCCCATGGCTTTACCTACAGCGGTCATCCTGCGGCCTGTGCAGTCGCTCTCAAGAATATTGAGATCATAACAAACGAGAAGTTGGTCGAAAATGCCGCAGGTATGGGTATCTTGCTGCAACAAGGTTTAGAGAAAATTAAAAATGAATTAGATATCGTTGGCAATGTAATGTCAAGAGGGCTGCTTGGTCATATTGAAATTGTTAAGGACAAGACAAGCAAGGAAGCCTTTTCTTCATCGCATAAAGTTGCTTCCCAAATAACAGAACAAGCCTTTGAATATGGTCTGATTACCAGGCCGATCATGTATAACAACACTGATATCATCGCAATATGCCCGCCGTTGATTATAAATGAGCAACAGATTAATCAATTATTAGATATATTGCAAGAATCTATTAAGAAGATAATGGGAAGGATCTAATGATCATTTTAGTATTCGGGATTGCCCTGTTATGATCATTTACGGCTTGTGAAAAAGTAGTTGACAGCAATCTATCACATAAGCTAACATGAAGTTCAAAGAAATATTGGAAACGAATTTCACAATGTGGAAAAATAAAATCGCATGCCGCATTGAACGGCAATTCTAACGAATAGCCTGCTGCTTTGGAAAAGGAGATTCTGATGGATGTTTCGATTTCATGAGGTGAAAGCCGGGGTTTTGCGGGTTCCGAATTTGACCATACCGGCGAAAGCGATCACTTGCATCATAGGAGAAAGCGGAAGCGGGAAGACGACCCTGTTAAGATTGCTCAATCTGTTGGATAGTCCTGAAGAAGGTGAGATTTGGTTTGACGGCGTTTCTTTGAATGAGGTCAATCCCGTCGAATGGAGGCGTAAGGCGGTAATGGTGCCTCAGACTCCCGTAATGTTCAAGGGAACGGTGGAGGACAATTTGCAAATTGGACGATTCCTTGCAGGCCAGCCGTCCGCAAACCGGGAACAGCTGATGGAGTCCTTGTATCTCTTTCATTTGGACAAAGAGCTGTCTCAAGCTGCCGACAATCTTTCGGGAGGGGAAAAACAGCGTTTGGCGCTGGCAAGGGCGGTGTTGATGAACCCGGAAGTTCTACTGCTGGACGAACCGACATCTGCATTGGATGAAGCTACATCCGATACGCTGATGCAGCGATTAACCGCCCATTCCCGCCGGAATGGCATTATGTTAGTCATGATCACGCATTCCCGAATAATCGCCGATACATACGCCGATTACATCATTGAGGTAAAGCATGGAATTCCACAGATAAATGGAGGCTTCATCCATGAGTGAAACGATTGACCTGTCATTCTGGCAATTGGCGGCGGCTTACTTGTTCGTGCTTCTGCTTATTGCAATTGTACGCATCAAGGGGATTCCGCGAGAGAAAGAAATATGGATCGCTTCCATCCGTATGGTTATCCAGTTAATTCTGGTCGGATACCTGCTGGAGTATTTGTTTCATTACTCTCATCCTGTATTCACCCTGTTGCTTTTGGCTGTTATGCTAGGTTTCGCAATACGCACCGTGTTCAAACAGGCAAGAGGTAAATTATCCCAAAATATGAAGCGCATTATTGCGATCTCGATGATTTCCGGGATAATTGCCAGTCTTTCCACTTTTATTCTTGTCGTGATTGGTATGAAGCCATGGTATGATCCCCGGTATGTCATTCCGATAGCGGGCATGATCGTCGGTAACTCGATGACCGGGATCTCCCTCGGCCTCCATTCTATGATCGAAAACATGCAATCTCAAAAAGCAAAGGTTGAAGGGGCGCTCATGCTGGGCGCAACACCGCGGACCGCAGTTCGCGATATCGTTAATCAGGCGTTTGATGCCGCCATGATGCCGACAATCAACTCCATGGTAGGTATGGGTATCATTTCACTCCCGGGGATGATGACAGGTCAAATTTTATCAGGCACCTCTCCCATAGTCGCGGTGGAATATCAAATCGCGATCATGCTTGGCATCGTTGGCAGTGTTTCCTTGTCGGTTCTTCTGTTTCTGCAGCTGGGATACCGGACCTTCTTTAATCACCGCAGCCAGTTGCAGCTGTAATCAGAAGACGGGACATTCACAATAATGACGGATATGCCAGAGGATTATTGATAGGCAGGAGGATGGAGAAGATGAATGAGCAGCGGGTAAACACGCAATTTGAATTCGTAACGTCAGGTCAGATCAGAGAAGAAGCAGACGCTCTTGTCGTATTTGTGCGTGAGGAAGAACTGTCATCACCAAGTCCTGGCGGCTGGATCCACCCTCAAGTGGATGAGATATTACTCGGCTATTACGCCAAGTCGATATTTAAAGCACGGCCGCAGGAGACACAGGTGATTCCGACGTTCGGCTTCGCTGCCGGGAATCATGCCGTATTCATAGGGATGGGGAAGCCGCCCTATGGCACGGAGCATTTGCGCAATGCGGGAGCGGCCGCTGCGAAAGAAGTGGAACGGTTGAAAGCCGGACATGTTCAAATCAGGCTGCCGCAGGACATCGTTAACGGCGCATGCGGATGCGGCCCCGGGCAGGCGGCTCAGGCGATTACGGAAGGGTTTCTGTTATGGCTCCATAAGCGGCTGCCGAGAAAAAGAGAGCAAGAACGGCGTCATGCCGTTCAAACCGTTACATGGGTTCCGGAATCGGGCGAACCGGCCGATTGGGAACCGTTCAGGGGTGCGTGGACGAGCGGGGTGGCGCGCGGGATTCTGTTTGCGGAAGCGACCGGCTACGCCAGGGATTTGACGAATTTGCCGGGGAACAGCCTGAATCCGCAAGGACTGGCCGAGGAAGCCGTCCGGCTTGCGAAGCAGTTCGGCCTCGAATACGCCATTATGGACGAATCAGCTGCCGCCGAGCAAGGAATGGGCGGTCTGCTGGCCGTCGGCCAGGGAAGCACCAATCCCCCGCGCATGATTGTTCTGGAATATCGGGGGGCGCCGGAGCGCGATGAAGTATGGGGCTTGATCGGCAAAGGCATCACCTTCGATTCCGGAGGGTTATCGCTGAAGAAATCCGATGAGATGGAGAACATGATGCTGGACATGGGCGGTGCTGCCGCAGTGCTGGGTGCGATGCATATCATCGGAAAGGAGCGACCGGCTGTAAATGTCGTTGCCGTCATACCTGCGGCCGAGAATATGCCTTCGGATCGTTCCTACAGACCGGGCGACATCTTGACTACCATGAGCGGACGAACGGTTGAAGTCATTGATACCGATGCCGAAGGCCGTATCGTGCTGGCAGATGCAATGACAACGGCAATCAAGCGGGGGGCGACGAAGCTGGTTGACGTGGCCACGTTGACCTATGCGGTTATGGTCGCTTTCGGCGATCATATTACGGGTTTGGTGAGCAATAACGAAGCGCTGGAGCAGCAGGTATTGGAGGCGGGACGCCGGGCGGGTGAACGGATTTGGCCGCTGCCGACGGACGATCACTACCTTCAGAAGCTCGACAGCGACGCGGCCGATTTGAAAAATTTCGATCAGTCGAGCGGAGACGCGATTGTCGCCGGACTGTTCATCGGTACGTTCGCTGAGGAGAAGCCTTGGGTGCATCTGGATATCGGAGGAACCGGATGGCTAAGCGAGGACCGAGGCTGCGTTCGGAAGGGAGCGACCGGAGTCATGGTTCGGACCTTGGCCGAGTTGATCGTATCAGACCAATGATTGGCAGAAGCTGAAACAATTCAAAAAACGGGAGTGATAAAATTGAGAGTGAGATTGATTCTCTGTCTCATGATAGTTGTACTTGTCGGCGGTACTGTACTCTCTGGCTGTAATTTTGGTTCGTCCGGTAATAATTCGAGTTCCACAGGTGCTGAAGATGGAGCGGGTTCGGACGCTGCTCCAAAACAGATTTTGAATATGATTGAAGGCGATGAAATATCGACGCTGGATGTCGCGAAGGATATGAGCGCGGTCTCAGCGAACGCAATGAACAGCCTCTTTGACGGACTGTTCCGGTATAATGACAAGGATCAGCCAGAATTGGCCCTTGCCCAGGAGTATAAAGTGAGCGAGGACGGATTGACGCACACCTTTATTCTTCGCGATGCCCAATGGTCGAACGGTGATCCGGTTACAGCGCATGATTTTGAATATGGCTGGAAACGGGTGATGCAAGAGAAAGGGCCTTATATATCGCTTTTTGAATTAGCTTCTTTGCTTAACGTGAATAAAATCCTGGATGGAGAAATGAAGCCTGACGATCTGGGAGTCAAGGCTATTGATGATAAGACGCTGGAGGTAAAATTGTCCGTTCCTAGTCCAATGTTGGAAATGCTGTTGGCGCTGCCGATTTTCATGCCGCATAACCAGAAATTCGTTGAGCAAGCCGGTGAAAAATATGGGCTTGAGTACGATAAAGTGTTGTCCAATGGACCGTTTGTCATGACTGACTGGAAGCATGACCAGAGCTGGCAGTACAAAAAAAATGATCGTTACTGGGACGCCGAAAATGTCAAGCTGGAAGAGATCAATGTATTTGTCGTAAAAGAGGGTTCGGCTGCGGTTAACCTGTTTGACACGGGAAAGGTGGATCGTGCCGTTAATCTGAGCCCATTCGATGTGACGGGTTACGAGGGATCGGAACATTTCATCAAGATGGCGACAACTTCCAACAGCTTCATACGGTTGAATCCTGATTTTGCCCCGTTCAAGAATGAAAATATAAGACGTGCGATCAGCATGGCTGTGGATCGGGAAAGTTTGACAAGCATTGTGTTAAATGACGGAACAATCCCGTCCTATGGAATCGTGCCGGCCAATTTTGCCATATCGCCGGATAACATGTATTTCCGGGATGTAAACGGCGATCTGAGCAAGGATACGAAGGAAGAGGCTCAGGCATTATGGCAAAAAGGCTTGTCGGAAATCGGGCAAACGAAACTGGAACCGACCTTGATTTTTTCGGACGTAGATTGGTCCAAGAAAACGGCGGAATTTTTAAAGGCGCAGCTCGAGAAAGATTTGCCGGGACTTACATTGAAATTGAAGACTGTTCCGCACCAACAACGGGTAAAGCAGGAAAAAGCGTTTGAATATGAAATGTCGTTATCCACATGGGGAGCCGATTACAATGATCCGACGGCTTTTCTGGATATGTGGGTTACAGGCAGGGCGGCCAATCGAATGAAGTATTCCAATCCGTCCTATGATGAGTTGTTTGCAAAGTCCACCATGGAAACAGATCCGAAGAAGCGTTATGACATGTTGCTCGAGCTGGAGAAAATACTCATTAAAGAAGATGCGGCGCTCGTGCCTTTGATTCAATTTGGCAATTTAATATTAAAGCGCAGCAATGTCAAAGGGTTAATCGAGCATTACAGCGGAATAGAGTACTCCTTGAAGTGGGCCTATATCGAATAAGACTTGCAGCAAGGAGCAGCGAGATGTTGGAGGTGTCGGGATGATACGGTTTTTGTTGAAACGATTTGGAATCATGGTGACAACGCTGTTCATTATTGCGACGGCAACCTTTTTTTTGATGAAATTGCTGCCTGGCACGCCTTACAGCAATCCCGATAAACTAAGCGAGCAGCAAATCGCTATGATGAACCAAAAATACGGACTCGATCAGCCGGTGCCGATTCAATATGCCCGCTATATGGGGAATCTGATTCAGGGCGATTTGGGCGTCTCCTTGCATTACAAGGGACGCCCTGTTTCCCAAATCATATTGGAGCGGATTGGACCGTCAGCCCTGATCGGGTTTCAAGCGCTGATCTTTGGGTCGTTTATCGGTCTGGCGTTAGGCATCATTTCGGCATTAAAGCCAAATACGCTGTTTGATTACGGATCGGTAACGTTGGCTGTACTGGGCATGTCCATCCCTTCCTTCGTATTGGCCTCCCTTTTGCAGTATTACATCGGGGTAAAACTGAAGTGGCTGCCCCCCGGATTGTGGGAAAGCTACACCTCATCGCTGCTGCCTTCGCTTGCGCTGTCCGTAATTGTCATCGCAACAGTGGCGCGGTTCATTCGGGGTGAAATGCTCGAAGTGTTGGGCCAGGAATATATTATGACCGCCCGGGCGAAAGGAGTTACCGAATGGGGAGTTGTAATGAGACATGTACTCCGCAATTCCTTGATTCCCGTCGTCACGATGATGGGTCCGCTTGCGGTAGGAATTATTACCGGGACACTCGTGGTGGAGAAGATTTTTTCCGTTCCGGGACTGGGAGAACAATTTATTCTCTCTATTATGTCGAAAGATTACAGCGTCATCATGGGCGTCACGCTTTTTTACAGCGCGTTGTTCATTCTGACCGTCTTTGTGGTTGACGTTCTCTACGGCATACTGGATCCGCGTATTCGTGAAACAGAGGGGGGACGCACATGAGCATGATGAAAATCCCGGAAACGGTTCCTGACGACATCATTGAAGACCTGTTTGTACCAGAGCTGGTCCGCGAAAGCCGGAGCGAAGAAGCTTCCACCCCTTCAAGCTCTCCCTGGAAAGATGCGTTCAGGAGGTTGCGGGCAAGCAAAGGAGTTGTTCTTTCCGCCATTCTGATCCTGATCATGGCGTCGATCGCCATCGTTGGGCCGGCCATGAGCAAATACTCGTACGATGAACAGAATTTGGCTCATTCCAATTTGCCGCCCAAAATTCCCGGGTTGCAGTGGCTCGGCTTTGACGGAAAGGACCGCCAGGACACAGACGTGTATCAACAGCGGAACGTAGATACAGCCTATTGGTTCGGCACCGATGAGTTCGGCCGGGATCTGTGGACGCGGGTGTGGAAAGGTATGCAAATATCGCTGTTCATCGCTCTGATTGCCGCCCTGCTGGATTTGTTCATCGGTGTATTGTACGGCGGATTATCGGCCTATTACGGCGGAAGAGTGGACAGTGCGATGGAACGGATCATTGAAATTTTGATGGGGATTCCGAGCTTGATTGTGATCGTCTTGTTCGCGATCATACTGGAACCGGGGATATTGTCTATCACATTGGCCATGATCATTACAGGATGGGTCGGTATGGCGCGGATCGTTCGCGGTCAGATCTTGAAATTAAAGGTGCAGGAATTTGTGTTGGCTGCAAGAACGCTGGGTGTGTCAAACAGCCGCATTATTTGGAAGCATTTGCTGCCTAATGCAATGGGTCCTATTGTCGTTAACGTCATGTTTGACCTTCCGACGGCAATCTTCTTTGAGGCATTTTTAAGCTTCATCGGTTTGGGCTTGCAAGCTCCGCTTGCGTCATTGGGTGTTCTCATTAACGACGGGTTCAAGCAGATGCGCATGTTCCCCTATAAACTTGTGATTCCGGCTGTGATGATTAGTTTGATTCTGATCTGTTTCAACCTGCTCGCGGACGGGCTCCGTGATGCGCTGGACCCGAAAACGAAGAAATGATGAGGAGACTTTAATGAATAGACCGATCCTTGCCGTTGATAACCTGGAGGTTTCTTTTCATACGCAAAGCGGAATCGTTGATGCCGTAAGAGGGGTCAGCTTTTCCTTGCAAAAGGGCGAAACACTGGCCATCGTGGGAGAGTCCGGCTCCGGCAAATCCGTAACGGCGAAATCAATCCTGGGTCTATTGCCAAAGCAGATCGCGAGCAAACGCGCGGGAAAGATCATATACGAAGGTAAGAACATCCTGGAATTTTCCCTCCGCAAAATGCAGGCCTTGCGCGGCGCGGAAATTTCGATGGTATTCCAGGACCCCATGACCTCATTAAACCCCACGATGACGATCGGCAAGCAATTGATGGAAGGGCTGTACCGGCACCGGAAAGTTTCAAAAGCGAAAGCCGCGCAAAAAGCGGTTGAAATGCTGCAAATGGTAGGCATTCCAAATGCGGAGGAGCGGGTGAACACTTATCCGCATCAATTTTCCGGCGGAATGAGACAGAGGGTCGTCATTGCAATGGCGCTGGCGTGTGATCCGAAAATACTGATTGCGGATGAACCTACGACGGCGCTCGATGTGACCATTCAAGCGCAAATTATGGATCTGATGCGGAACCTGCAGAAGAAGACGGGAACAGCAATTATTCTGATCACGCATGATTTGGGCGTTGTTGCCAAGATGGCGCAAAAAGTTGCCGTCATGTATGCCGGGGAGATCGTTGAAACGGGGCCGGTCGAAGACATTTTCTACCGCCCTATGCATCCTTATACGCGGGGACTGCTTCAATCCATGCCCAGACTGGATGCGCCGCGCGACGAACCCCTCATTCCCATTCCCGGCTTTCCGCCCGATCTGAGTCATCCACAGCGGGGCTGTCCATTTGCGCCGAGATGTGCTCATGTCATGAAAGTGTGTAATGCTTTTTTCCCTCTGCCTAAAGAAACGCACAACGGGCATATGGCCAAATGCTGGCTTCTTGATGAAAGAGCGAACCATAGGGACCGGCTTGTCCGAGAGTGCAGGGAGGTGAGCGATCATGGATAAGAGCAGTGTTCTGATTGAGGTCAATCATCTCAAAAAGCATTTTCCGGTCGGCAAAAACAAAATGCTGCAGGCTATAGACGACGTCAGCTTTCACATTCATAGAGGGGAAACGCTCGGTTTGGTAGGTGAATCGGGCTGCGGAAAATCAACGTTGGGCCGTACGCTGATACAACTCTATGAACCCGATAGCGGAGAAATCATCTTCGATGGGCAAAAGCTCAATTCAAACGCCGGAGTAACAGAGCGGAGAGAATATACGCGGAAGATGCAAATGATTTATCAAGATCCGTATTCTTCGTTAAATGCCAGAATGACGGTGATGGAAATCATCTCGGAAGGTCTGATCGTCCATAGACCCGGCCTTTTGAAAGAGGAGCGCCGAAGAAGGGTGATTGAGCTGCTGGAACTGGTGGGGTTAAGCCCGAAACATGTTAACCGCTATCCGCATGAATTCAGCGGCGGTCAGCGCCAGCGGATCGGCATTGCCCGCGCCCTGGCGGTCGAGCCGCAGTTCATCGTGGCCGATGAACCGATTGCCGCGCTGGATGTATCCATTCAGGCGCAAATTGTTAACTTGCTTAAGCAACTGCAAAGAGAGAAGCAATTGACCTATTTGTTTATCGCCCACGATCTATCCATGGTCAAGTATATCAGTGACAGGATAGCCGTCATGTACCTGGGACAGCTGATGGAGCTTGTCCACAGCGAAGAGCTGTACAGGCGGCCCCTTCATCCGTATACGGAGGCATTGCTGTCCGCCATTCCGATTCCCGATCCGCGGCTGGAGCTTTCGAGAGAAAGAATTGTTTTACAAGGAGACGTTCCAAATCCGATCACTCCTCCAAGCGGCTGCCGCTTTCATACACGCTGTCCGAAAGTGATGGACATATGCAGTACGGTGCAGCCTCAGTTTACGGAAGCGGCTCCGTATCATTACGTTAGATGTCATCTATATGGATCGAAGGAGGTTGTCGCATGTCCGGAATAAACTGGTCGGCCTTTGAAGACTATGCAGCGGCAAGAATGGAAGAAAAGCAGATACCTGGACTGGCCATTGCGGTTTCCCGTCATGGGAACGTCATCTATGAAAAAGGGTTTGGCATTCGCGATTTGAAGACAAGTGAACCGGTTACCCCCGATACGCTCATTGGAGTCGGTTCCGTAACGAAGTCGTTCACGGCCATGGCGATCATGAAGCTGGCCGGCGAAAAGAAGCTGTCACTGGATGATCCCGTGGTGAAGCATCTTCCGGAGTTCACGCTGCGCGGACTGGAAGATCCGGAGAGTGTGAAAATTATTCATTTGCTTACGCATACGACCGGTTTGCCGCCGATGCTTCGCAGGGAGGAATTGAATCAATTTGACGAACATCTTTCGTATATTGCGAACGCAGAGTATGAGCTGCTGGGCAAACCGGGAGAGTATTTCAGCTATTGTAACGATACGTTTCTTTTGCTCGGTGCGATTATTGAACGGCTGACCGGACGTCTTTACCGAAGATATGTTACGGACAGCATATTGGAGCCGCTGCAGATGCACCGGTCGACCTTCAACCTGGAAGAAGTGGCAAAATATAAAAATGTATCCGTCCCCTATATTAAAAACAGTCAGACGAAGAGCCTGGAAGAAGTGCCGTGGCCTCGAATCGGAAACTACGAAGTCGGAGGAGGACTGCGCTCCAATGTGCGGGATTTGCTGCGATACGGCCAAGTATTTGTCGGTGAAAGCGCCGGTCTTTACCGATTCGATGTGAGCAAGGATTCCCTGGCAGAAATGTGGCAGCCTGTGCACCAGACAGACCGGAATGGGTATTATGGCCTCGCTTTGGATATTATCCCCGATTATTCGGGTGTAACCCTGATCGGCCATTCGGGCGGAATGTACGGAGTATCTGCCCATTTCGGGTTTGTGCCTGAAGAGGGAATCGTTGCGGCTGTCTTAATGAACGTTTATGGCATTTCTGCCGATGAAATTTGGCTGGCGGCCGTAAATACCGCTCTAGGGTTCCCGTTGGAACAGAAAAGCGCTGTCGAGCCGGTTTATGAGGCCGCTTTGGAGGAACTTGAGCGGTTAGTCGGCACTTATACGTCGGCAGAAGGCGGATATTTGCGCATTTATCTGGAGGACGGCAAGCCGAAAGCGGATTGGGAGGGCAAATATTTCGAACTCAGGGCGAGCGACAACCGTACGCTAGTCACCCAAAAAAGCGAGTATCCGATCCGCTTCTTTTTCAGAGATGAAGACAACGCATGGGCGGCTTTAGCCGGCATGCGAATGCTGACGCGGATATAGGAGGGTGAATCCCATGTCAGGGAAAAGAAAGGTACAAGCTGAGGATCTCTATAGATTGAAGTCAGTGGTCGATCCGCAAGTGGCCCCTGACGGGAAGAAGTGCCTGTTTGTCATAACCGAAATTGATCATGAAAATGATACGTTCAGCTCGAATATTTATTTTACGGAAATCGATCAGAAGAGCGAGCCCGTACAGTGGACGTTTGGTAAACATCGCAATTTCTCTCCACGCTGGTCACCGGATGGTCAGTCTATTGCGTTTATCTCCGGCCGAAGCGGAAAAAATCAAATTTTTATGATCAATACAAGCGGAGGAGAAGCGCAGCAGCTGACCTTCCATCCGAATGGCGCCAGTAGTCCGGTATGGTCGCCGGACGGCACTCGGATTGCCTTTCAGATGGCTTTAGGACAAGAGGACTCCTTGCAAGGACGGGAAGACAAGAAGCCGAAGCAGGAGAAGCTTGTTCCGCTGGAAGTCGAACGAATGAAGTATAAATTCGAGGGGAAGGGTTTATGGGATGGAAGATATAACCACATCGCCGTAGTGGATATCGCATCCGGCAAAAAGGTGCAGCTGACAAATGGAGAACATGATTATCAGCTCCTGAGCTGGTCGCCGGATGGCAAATATATCGCGATGGCTGCGGATTTAAGCGACGATCCCGACTTTTCATTTGTTCAGGATATTCTATTGTATCATCTGGATACAAAAGAAGTCATTAATCTTACCAATCGAAGGGGCATCTTCAGCAGTGCCGTCTGGTCTCCGGATGGAGAGAGGATCGCAATCATCGGGCATGAAAAAGAATGTGAATATGCTACGTTCTCAAAAATATGGATGTTTGACATTTCGGAAAAGAAATTGACTTGTCTGACAGCGGGGTTGGATATAAATATTGGAGACTATGGATTGGGAGATTTACAGCAAGATATAGTTCGACCTGGCATACTTTGGTGTGAAGACAGTCGCAGTTTCTATTTTGCAGCGACAAACCGCGGAAGCATCCTCGTCTACCGTGGAACGGTTGAGGGTCAAATCGAATCTGTGCTTTCAGGCCGCCAGCATGTATACGGCTTGTCAACGGGCGGGAAATCGGAACGGGCTGTTGTCGCCCTAAGCAAGCCCGCTGTTCCCGGCGAGTTATTTGTTCTGGATACGGGAACGGGCAAGCTGGATCAGATTACCCATGTAAACGGAGCGTTCATGGAACAAGTTGAGCTGACGGATGCGGAACCGATTCAGCTTCCATCCAGAGACGGGTGGGAGCTGAACGGCTGGATCATGAAACCGGCTGCTGTTCATGAAGGACATAAGGTTCCGCTTATTGTTGAAATCCATGGCGGTCCTCATTCCATGTACTCCAATACGTATTACCATGAGTTTCAGACCCATGTTGCAAAGGGGTATGCCCTCCTGTTTATCAATCCGAGAGGAAGCCTTGGCTACGGTCAGCAATTTGCCAATGCCGTTCGAGGCGATAACGGGGGCAAGGATTATGAGGATATCATGGATGCTGTCGATTATGCGCTTGACCGTTATGATTGTATTGATCCCGACCGGCTGGGAGTAACTGGCGGAAGCTATGGAGGCTTTATGACGAGCTGGATTATCGGTCATACAAACCGCTTCAAAGCCGCTGTTGCCCAGCGCCCCATCACGAACTGGATCAGTCAGCATGGAGTTAGTGATGAAGGCTATTATTTAATCGAAACGCAATTGAAAGGGAGCCTTCAAAACGTTGATGAATTATGGAAGCGGTCGCCGTTAGCCTTCGCGGATCAGATAGAGACTCCGCTGCTCCTCCTGCACGGCGAACAGGATTTACGTTGTCCAATTGAGCAATCGGAGCAATTGTTTATCGCTCTGAGGAGACAGCGGAAAACGGTGAGGTTCGTCCGCTTTCCTGAATCCGATCATAGTTACTGGAGAAGCGGGAAGCCTTCTCTTCGAATAAGCCATTTAACTTATATAACCGGTTGGTTTGATCAATATTTATAAGCGACAATGAAAGGCTAAAGCACGGACGATATTTATGCAGTATAGCAGGAGGAGAAAGCATGACAAAATCATTTGATGACGTTCAGGCTTCAACGAAAGCGGTATGGGCAGGCGAAGAGCCGTATCTTGTTCACGGGGCTACCCAGGTGCCGGTTATAGTGAGTGTGGCTTACGGCTATGACGACCTGGACGAGTGGTATGATGTGGCAACCGAAAAGAAGAAAGGTCATATTTATGGAAGAAATACGAACCCGACTGTGCAAGCATTTGAGGATAAGGTGAGGATCCTTGAGGGGGCAGAGGCGGCAACCAGCTTTTCAACCGGCATGGCGGCAATCAGCAACACGCTTTACACGTTTCTGAAGCCGGGGGACCGAATTGTATCCATCAAGGACACCTACGGCGGAACCAACAAGATTTTTACCGAGTTTTTACCGCGTATGGGAATTGACGTTGCATTGTGCGAAACCGGCGATCATGAGGCCATCGAGTCGGCATTAAAGGAACCGTGCCAAATCTTGTATCTGGAAACGCCGACCAACCCGACTGTCAAAATAACGGACATTCAAAGGATGGCTGATGCCGGCCAAGCTGCGGGAGCTCTTGTCGTTGTCGATAACACCTTCGCCACCCCGATTAACCAGAACCCTCTTCAGCTCGGCGCCGATCTGGTGCTTCACAGCGCCACCAAGTTTCTCGGCGGCCATGCCGATGCGCTGGGCGGCGTGGTCTGCGGTTCCAGCGATCTGGTCAAGCGCATCTATCACTATCGCGAAATTAACGGAGCGACCATGGACCCGTGGGCGGCATATTTGCTTCTCCGCGGGATGAAGACGCTCAAGCTTCGTGTCCGGCAGCAGGAAATCAATGCCATGGCCATTGCAGAGTATCTCCAGACCAGGGCGGAGGTGGAGAACGTTTACTATCCGGGTCTGCCCACGCATGCACACCATGATATCGCCAAGCGGCAAATGAGAGGCTTCGGCGGAATGCTCAGCTTTTCTCTGAAAGGCGGCATGGATGCCGTAAAGATTATGCTGCCGAAGCTGCAGTATGCGAACCGGGCGGCAAACCTCGGTGCGGTCGAGACAACATACGGGCCGGCCAGAACAACCAGTCATGTGGAATGCACACCTGAAGAGAGACAGGCTATGGGAATACCCGACGGCTTGGTTCGGATTTCATGCGGCATTGAGGATACGGAGGATCTGATTGCTGATTTGGAGCAAGCGTTTGAGATTAGAAATTAAAGGAAAGGACGATGAATGACCAAGTGATGATCATTAGCGAAAGTGATGTCAAAAGCTTGTTAACCTTACAGGATGCCATTCATTTAACCGAAAAGGCTTATTCCGAGCTGAACGCTGCTCAAAGTATGATCTTTCCTGCGGTAAGAGAAGAAATAAAGGAGTATCAAGGGATCTTCGGCATCAAATCCTCGTATCTCATAGCAAAGAAATATATCGGACTCAAGGCCGGCGGTTTTTGGTTAGGCAATGCAGCCAAAGGAAAGATGAATCACCAATCAACGATGATGCTGTTTGACGCGGAAAGTGGCGAGCCGTTATGCGCATTAAGCGCCAACTATTTGACGGCTGTGCGCACGGGAGCCGCCGGAGCCGTTGCCGCCAAGAGTCTGGCCCGGAAGGATAGCAAAATTATAGGGATCATTGGAGCAGGTACTCAAGCAAGAACGCAGCTGGAAGGGCTGCTTGCCACTTTTCCCGTGGAGCAAGTGCTCATATACGGCAAGACGGAGGGGAAGGAGGAATTACTGGCCAAGGAAATCATCGAAAAAGGCTATTCGGCTGCAATCTGTCCATCTCCGCAGGAGTTGGCCGGGCAATCGGACATTATCGTGACGACGACCCCGTCTTATGCGCCTGTCTTGCATACGTCATGGGTTAAGGATGGAGCGCATATCAACGCCATAGGGAGCGACACCAGAGGGAAGCGGGAACTTGTAATCGATAGAAAGCCGGACAAAATGGTATGTGATCTGTGGGTGCAAAGTTCGATCATGGGAGAATTTCAACATGGAATCACACGTGAAGAGCTTTATGCGGAGATTGGGGAAATCGTAAACAACAACAAGAAAGGCCGGGAGAACGAAGGGGAGATTACTTTATTCGATTCAACAGGGCTTTCGGTTCAAGATCTTGAAGTCGCATCTTTTGTGTATGAGGCATTTAAGTCCAAATTCGTTTGATAAAATGAAATGAAGGAGGCTAAAGGAATGATTGGAATGAAGGCGGAAGAACTGGATACCCCCTCTCTTCTTATTGATCTGGATCGGATGGAGCGAAATCTGAAGGAGATGCAGGCCCTTGTCGATTCCGCAGGAGTCAAATTAAGACCCCACACCAAAACCCATAAGATGGCGGATATAGCCCGTTTGCAGTTAGAATACGGCGCCCAAGGCATTACTGTGGCCAAGCTTGGCGAAGCGGAAGCGATGGCGGAGGCCGGAATAACGGACATTTTTATTGCGACCGAAATTGTTGGAGAACTTAAAATGGCCCGTTTGCGCTCGCTTGCCGAGAAAGCGAAGGTTCGGTTGGCTGTTGATTCGATATTTCATGTAGAACAGATGGTCCGCTGCTTCGGGAAGCAAATACCGGTTGAAGTGATGATTGAATTGGATACGGGAATGCATCGCTGTGGTGTGGAGCCGGGGGAAGCGGTGGCGCTGGCAGGAGAGATCGTGCACCGATTCCCACAAGTAAAGCTAGCAGGAATATTTACACATGAAGGTCACACCTATAATGCGGCGGATAAGGAAGAAATGAAGCAAATTGCTCTGGATACGCAAAGGCAGGCGATCGAAACCGGGAAACAGATCGAGGCAAAATGGGGAATCTTGTGCGAAATCAGTATAGGCTGCACATTGGGGCAACTAACCGGGGAATTTCTGCCGGGGATCACGGAAGCCAGACCGGGAACTTATGTATTTTACGATGCGGGACATGCGTATTACCTAGGCGACATTAATCGTTGCGCGGCTACCATTTTGTCAACCGTTACCTCCAAGAAAGGCGAAGAACAAGTCGTTGCCGACGCAGGAGCCAAATCAATGTCCATTGATCAGAGATCGAGTGGAGTATTAAAAACAGAGGGCTTTGGAGCAATCAAAGCTCTTCCTGATTTACTGATCAGGAAGCTCTCGGATGAACATGCCGTTATCCGTCCGGGAGGCTCCTTGAATCTGGGTGATCGGATTGAAATTTACCCCAATCATGTATGCCCTACAGTTAACCTGTACAATAAAGCCTATGGGATTAGAGACGGAAGAGTTGAGAAGATCTTTACGATTACCGCAAGAGGCTGCATTCAATAAAATCGTTTTTATGGAAAGATAGCACATTCCCGGGGCACCTTAAAAGATCGTCCAAAAGAGACAGTTTCCAATTTTTTATGAGGAAACGGTCTCTTTTTTCGAAATACTGAAAGGATCAACTTCTGGAGAAACGATCGCCGGAAGCTTGATCTGCTCACGCATGTCAGCGGATCTTGGCAAAAGAGATCCAACTGAGCAGGTTGATTCGCGATTTTTTTCCCTTGTCCTTAACCATGCCGTAGAACTCCCCTAAAAATTGCTCCCACTTGCCGCCGATCTCCTTGCTGGAGGCTTGATTGTCCATCACGCCATGTATGCTTTGGTTGATGGCCTGCTCCAAATGCGCCAGCGCTTCCTGAAGATGCTGATCAATCGTTTGATTTGACATGCACTGAGCCTCCTGTCTCTTCGAATGAAGGGGGTTCTGCGGAGATGTCCCGGTCGAGCTGTTTTCTCATCCGTTCGAATTGAGCTTCGGCGACAATGTCTTCGATTTCGTCCCGAGCTACCTGGAGTACGTATTGGATACGGCCCGTCAAGCCTGTGGCGCCTTGCACTCCGGTTGCTGCGAGCGGCTTCAAGGTGTTTTTTACAATCGGCCAGAGCGTGGAGGCTGCAAAAGCAAGCGCAGTGCCCACGACAAGCTTCTCCGTGTTTTTTTCCAGCATGTTCGGATAACCTCCTCTTAAATGGATATGTAAGTCCTATCCCGCGGCTAGGCCGCAGAACAGGAGAGGGCTGCCGCGCTCGCCGCCTCGTCCTTCTTCTCCAGAAAGGACAGGATCGGCGTGGAGAGCCGGGAAATTGAACCTGCGACGAGCAAAATTGGCCCCCAGTGATGCAGAGCGATTGGCGCGGTGTGGAAAAAAACGTTGAGCTGAGGCACATACAGTGCGCCCAGCAGGGCGAGCCAGGAGATGCTCAACGCCCCGACGAGGAAGCGGTCTTTACTCCAATCGCCCACGGTTTGCTCCGTGTCCTCCTGCCGCCAGGTGAACGTTTGGATCAGCTGACCTGCCACCAGCGTCGCGAAAGCGATGCTTTGCGCCACGGATACCGGCTGTCCGGAGGCAAGCGCCATGCCGAACAGAGCGAGCGACCCGGCGCCGAGCAGAACTCCGCGCGTGATTACTTTGCGGTAGAGCGATTTATCCACGATATTCGTCCGTTTCGTCCGCTTCGCTTTGCTGCCCGGGTTGACCGCCAGTATCATAGCTGGCAGCGCATCCGTCAGCATGTTCATCAGCAGAATTTGAATCGGCACAAGCGGAATGGGCATACCGGCAATGACCGCAACGCTGGTTACAAGAATTTCCGCGAGATTGCCGGTAAGCAGACAGCCAAGCGCCTTGCGGATATTGCCGATAATCGTACGGCCCTCCTTGACCCCGTCCACGATCGAGCCGAAGTGGTCTTCTTTCAGCACGATGTCGGCGGTGGCTTTGCTGACCTCCGTGCCGGCCCGCCCCATCGCGATCCCGACGTCCGCCCGCTTGATTGCGGGACTGTCATTCACGCCATCCCCGGTCATGGCGACGATATGCCCTTTTTGGCGCAGCATGCCGACGATGCGCAGCTTGTGCTCCGGCGTCATTCGGGCAAAGATGGACACCCCGTCGACAGACCGCTCAAGCTCCTCGTCGCTCATGCGGTCAAGCTCGTGACCCGTGAGCACTTGGCCCGGCCGACCGCCGTCCGTTATCCCGATTTGCCCGGCGATGGCGATTGCCGTGATCGGATGATCCCCGGTAATCATGACAGGCTTCACGCCAAGGGAGAGCGCCTCTTCGATGCTTGCCCGCACATCGGCCTTCGGCGGGTCGATCATGCCGGCCATGCCGACGTAGATCATATCCCGCTCGTCGAGGTCTGCCTGCTGGTCATGCTCGCCTGCTTGAAGTGGACGGTAAGCGAAGCCTAGCACTCGCAGAGCGCTGGAGGCGAGTTGTTCGCTTTCCTTCAGGATATCCGCCCGAATCTGATCAGTGACCGGGTACACTTCGCCGTTCTGCTGATACCTGCTGCAGCGGCGGAGAATCGATTCTACGGAGCCCTTGGAGAAAATGTAACAAGCATGCCCGGACGTAGCGTCTTTGCACACTACGCTCATTTTTCCCGTGCCGGAGTCAAAAGGCATCTCCGTGCCGCGATGCCAGTGGGTGAGCCGCTCCGGCTTGACCCCGCCTTTATAGGCCATCGCCAACAGCGCGCCCTCCGTCGGATCGCCTTGCATCGACCAGTTGTCCCCCTGCTTTATCAATTTGCTGTTATTGCACAAGCAGGCAATCTGCAGAATTCGCTGCAGCTCCGGCTGCGTGACGGAGCTTTCGTCCGCCGCCTTATCCGGCAAGCCGGAGCCGCCCTCTGCCGGGCTCTTTTCCCTGAAACCTCCCTCCGGATCATATCCGCTGCCGGATACCTCCCAGGCGCGGCCAACGGCGGCGACCTGCTTGACCGTCATTTCATTTTTCGTCAGCGTCCCGGTCTTATCCGTACAGATGATGGTCGCATGGCCCAGTGTCTCCAGAGCCGACAGCTTGCGGACGAGCGCATGCTTTCTGGACATGCGGTATATGCCGGCACTGAGCGCAATCGTAATTGTAACCGGGAGCCCCTCGGGAATCGCCGAGGCGATCAACGTGATCGAGGTGCTCACCAGCTGATTAAACGGTACGCCGCGAAGCAGCCCGGAAACAAAAACGATACTTCCGGCGATAAATGCCCATTTGATAAATTTCTTGCTGATGGACGTCGTCTTTTCCTGAAGCGGCGTGGTCGTCTTCTCATTGGTTTTGAGCAGCGACATCAGGTGGCCGAATTCCGTATCCATGCCGGTTTGGACAACGACGCCCAAGGCTTTCCCCCGGGAGATATCGGTGCCCATATACAGCATGCAGCTGCGCTCCGGCAGCGGGCAATCTCCATCGGCCTCGGTTTCCTTCTTCATGACAGGGACTGACTCGCCGGTTAACGCCGATTCGTTCACTTCGAGATTCCACGCGCGAACGAGGCGAATATCGGCAGGCACCCGGTCGCCCGGCTCAAGGCTTACGATGTCTCCCGGCACAAGGTCGACCGCGCTTATACTTTGTTCCGTACCGCCACGGATAACCTTGCAGTCCGGAGGCTGGAACTGGTTCAAGCTTTCAACGACCCGCTCGGCTTTTCGCTCCTGGAACGTGCCGATCGCCGCGTTCGCGAGCAGTACGGCGCCCATGGCGAGGCCGTCGAACAGTCCGCCCGTGAACAGGGCGAGCACCGACGTGCCCAGCAGAATCAGCGTCGTAAATTCTTTAAACTGGCCGGCATAGGAGATGATCCAGGGTGTCTCCTGC
>NZ_ASSC01000571.1 GCF_000520735.1 Paenibacillus forsythiae T98 | reverse complement strand
GAGGGCAGCGGCATCAGATACGGCTATTTGGACCGTGACGGCAGGGAAGCCATCGCGGCCCGGTACGAGGACGCAACGGACTTCAAGGACGGGAAGGCGCTGGTCAAGCTTCGCGCAGAAGAATTCGCGCTGATCGGGAAGAACGGCGAGGTTCTGCATACGTACCGCTACCCATATGTGGGCAACCCGGGAGACGGCTTGCTTGCCTTTCAGGCGGAGGAGAACGGCCGGTACGGCTATATCAATGAGGAGGGCATGACGGTCATTCAGCCGCAGTTTACGTCGGCGCTGCCATTTTCGGAGGGGCGCGCGGTGGTCAATACGGCGGAGAATTATGAGAACGCCTATGGGCTGATCGACAAAAGCGGAAGCTTCATCATACCGGCACGCTATGATCAGGTACAGCAGCTCGGGGAGAACCGCGTCGCGCTCGGAACGCCCCTGAATCCGGCAGAACCCTACCGGGGCACCGTCTATACCATTGCCGACGCCTCAACCGGCCGGATTCTCAGCACCCATCCGCTGCGCGGAGTGAACCGTTACAGCGACGGCCTCGCTTCCGTCTACGATCAGCGCGAGACCTATTTTATTGACAGGACCGGGAACCGCGCCGCCGGCATGCCTGTTGTGCCAGGCTCCGGCACGCTTAGCTTCAGCGGAAGACTGATCCGGGCCGATGTCGATCAGCGCACCAGCTATTATGACCGCAGCGGAAGACAGGTGTGGAAGGAGAATACGCTCATTCCCCTCCGGCCCCCTTATGCCGTGGAGGAACGAAAGTTTAAGCCGGATTTCAACTACCTGGTTTATTACCCGCATGTTCAGGGAATTGCCGATTCCAGCGTGTCCGCCCGGGTCAATGATCGGCTGAAAGAGCTTTCGCTTGTGGATAACGTTACTCCCGAAGACCAGCGGGATTACAGCTACACGGGCGATTTTTCCGTTTCCTTTTTCCGCAAATATCTGCTCCAGCTTGAGCTGAACGGCTACCGCTACCCTTATGGAGCCGCTCATGGCATGCCGACCCGCATTTTCACGCCCATCGATTTGCGTACCGGCAAATTCTATGAGCTTAAAGATTTGTTCAAGCCGGGGGTCAAGTACACGGATCGTCTGAGCGAAATCGTGGCCCGGCAAATTGAGCATGATCCCCAATACTCGTATGTATTCGAAGGCGCCTTCAAAGGCATCGCTCCCGACCAGCCGTTCTATGTCGACGGAGAAGCGCTCTATCTTTACTTTGCCCCTTACGAGATTGCGCCTTACGCAGCGGGCTTTCCGACCTTCCGCATTCCCTTTGCGGAGATTATGGGCCTGATCAACACCGAGGGAGCGTTCTGGCGGTCTTTTCATTAATAGAGCGGATCATGGCGCCGACAGGAAGATTGCAAAGAGATGCGGCAATGGGTATTGGCAGAAATTAACGTCCCATTCCGGGTGAGTAGTATGTTACAATGACCAAGGAACATATTACAACTTTGTAATCTTTGCCGCTATTCTCTTATACGGCATGGAGATACAACAAGAGAGGGAGATGGCGGAATGAAGAGCAACCTGATAAAAGCACTGCTTAGCGGAAGTGTGGCGGCGGTAATGGCGCTTGGCATATCCATCCCATCGCAGGCAGATGCGGCTTCGGCGCAGGTGACAGTCAAGAACGGAATCAGCTATGACCAGCTGATGCAATATTTGCAGCAAACCTATGGTAAATCGTTCACTTTTGATGTGCCCGGCAATCTGGCGGGCAGTCCGGCCGAGAATAAACCGGAAGCGGCACCGGCAGCCAAGCCAGCCGTAACGAAGCCGGAGGCAACGCCAGTGGCCGAGCCTGCTCCGACAGTGGAGAAGGCTCCTGAGTCTGTCCAAGCTGACAAAGCCTCATATGTCGGAGAAGTGGTAGCCTTGGTGAACGAGGAACGCGCCAAAGCGGGTCTGGCGCCGCTGACAGCGCTTGACAGCCTGAACAAAGTCGCGGCGGCCAAAGCGACGGATATGCGGAGCAACAATTATTTCTCGCATACTTCTCCTACGTACGGCTCGCCCTTTGATATGATGTCCTCTTTCGGCGTTACTTATAACTATGCCGGCGAGAATATTGCCATGGGGCAGCGTACGCCTGAGGAAGTCATGAAGGCCTGGATGAACAGCCCGGGGCATAAAGCCAACATTCTTAGCAAGAACTTCAATTATATCGGAGTGGGCTTTGACAATAACTACTGGGCCCAGGAGTTTATCGGGAAATAATCCGTACCGGTTATCGCGTACACAGAAGACCGTCTTTCTTCCATTGGGGAGAAGGGCGGTTTTTTTCGTTCAAAATATAAGAATCTATAAGTTTCACGCTTATCAAAGACCTTATATTTCTACGAGAAACGTACTTGCGTCCGCCAAGGACGCCGTCAGGCGTTTCTTCCTGTTTGCAAATTAAGGATAGAACAATTATGTTTAAATACAGCACCGATTTTTGAACGGACGGAGGGATAGGCTTGAACGACTTCAAATGGACCTGGCGGGGGCTGAGCCTGCTGTCCATCGCGGCAACGCTGTTATTGATTACCGGCTTCATTTATGCTGCTCAAGATATTATGTATCCACGGGGCGCCTCATACTCCGCTGATGTCCCGCAGCCTACAGCGGCTCCGGCCGAAGAAACAGGGGAGCTTAAGGTCGCGGCAGTCGGCGACTCGCTGGCCAAGGGGACGGGAGACAACACCGGCGAGGGCTTTGTGCGCCGGGCTGTGGCCGGACTGTCCGCTGGCGGTACGCGGACCGAGCTGGTGGGGAACCTGGGCATTAACGGGCTGACAACAGCCGGGCTGCGGGACAAGCTGAAAGAGGAGGGCGTGCAGTATGTGCTCCGTCAGGCCAATATTATTCTCGTTTCGATCGGCGGCAACGACCTGTTCCGGGGAGCGCAGAGCATGCTGAATGAAGCGGAGGGCGCAGCGGCTGCGGGGCAAGATGCCGCAGAAGGATCTGCGGATTCCCGGATCGGCACAGGAGCTTCCGGCCGAAGCGATGACTCCGCTTCGGGCGGCGCTCCGGCTCCCGGAGACGGTTCCACGGGGAATGCTGCGCTAAAGGATCTGACTCCTGAACAGCTGCTCGCCGATCTTCCCGGCGCTTCGAAGCGGCTGGAGGCGATTCTGACCGCAATTTCCGAGATTAATCCGGAGGCCCGGATTTATTATATTGGTCTGTATAATCCTTTCGGGGATCTTCGGGAGATGCTCATTCCGGGCAATCAGGCGGTTACGTCCTGGAATGCTGCGGCGATGGATATCATCAACCGCAACACCCGCATGACCCTTGTGCCGACGCTGGATTTGTTTAACGGCCATCTCGATAAATATTTGTCCAGCGATCACTTTCATCCGAATAGCGACGGGTATCAGCGGATGGCGGACCGGATCGTTCAGGCGGTAAGGTAGAAAGAAAGGGGTGGAGTGCGTGACAGCGCAAGAGAACACAGACAGCACCGGAACAGTCGTCTTATCCGTGGACGGCGTCCGCAAAAAAATAGGACGGAAATGGATTATCGACAACGTTACCTTTGACGTCCGGGAAGGCGAGATTTTCGGCTTTCTCGGCCCGAACGGAGCGGGCAAGACGACGACGATCCGCATGCTCGTCGATCTGATAAGGCCAAGCGAAGGCTCCATCACCGTATGCGGATATAATGTCAACAAGCAGCCGGAGAAGGCCTTGCAGTATGTAGGCTCCATCGTCGAGAATCCCGAGGTTTATTCGTATTTGACCGGCTGGGAGAATTTGCAGCATTTCGCCCGCATGCAGCCGGGAGTGGACGAGGCGCGGATCGCCGAGGTCGCCCGGACCGTCCGGCTTGACCAGCGCATTCACGACAAGGTAAGAACCTACTCGCTGGGCATGCGCCAGCGGCTGGGGATCGCCCAGGCGCTTCTTGGGCGTCCCAGGCTGCTTATTCTCGACGAGCCTACAAACGGCCTTGATCCCAAGGGCATCAAGGAAATGCGTGAATTTATCCGCAGGCTGGCGGACGAGGGAATGGCGGTGTTCGTGTCCAGCCATCTGCTGAGCGAAATTCAGCTGCTCTGCGACCGCGTGGCTATTATCAGCAGGGGGCGCGTGCTGGCCGTTGGCGGTGGGAGAGAGCTTGTCGCCCGCAATTCGCCGTATGTGCTGTGGGAGCTGGAGCCGCATGAGCAGGGCGTGGCCCTGCTTGAATCAAGAGAGGGAATCCGGCTTATGGACCCTGCCGAGCTTGAACTGGATGACGCGGTGATTGCGAATATGGGGGGCGGGTCCGCCGTGACGATTATGAATGACGATGCGGTCCCGGATACCGTCGCCGCACTCGTGGCCTCGGGAGTCGAGGTCAGAGCCGTGCATAAAATCAATCCCACACTGGAACAGCTATTCTTGAAACTGACGGAGGGTGAGACTATTGAATAGCCTGCTGCCGCTCATCCGCAATGAGTGCATGAAGATTATTAAAAAGAAGCGTTTTTATGTTATTTTGCTCATTCTGGTTGTGCTCGTGCCGATGTTCACCTATGCGCAGATGCGCTCGGCGGAACGGAACAGGGAGAAATTCAGCTCCGATTGGCGGCTGGAGCTGCAGCAGCAGATTACCGATAATGAGAATTCGCTCAGCAGCAGCCGGATTCCGGAAGAGTGGAAGACGTACCGGCGCATTTTTATCCAGCAGATGCAGTATTATCTGGATCATAATGTCAATCCGAACGAGCCCAGCGGCGTAACCTTCACCCGCGAATTTCTGGACAACTCGATTTCCCTGTTCATCCCGCTAATGATCATGGCGGTCGCTTCCGATATTGTATCCGGAGAACGTACGACCGGAACGATAAAAATGCTGTTGACCCGGCCCGTAAAGCGCTGGAAGGTGCTCATGAGCAAATTGATTGCGCTGTTGATGTTTGTATCGCTAATTATTGTATCCGTCTTTCTGGTAAGCTACCTTATCTCCGGCCTCGCCTTTGGCTATGGCGGCTTCAATGTGCCGATCTTCACCGGGTTTCAGCTCAGCGGCGACTCGGTTGATATGTCCGCCGTCCATTCGGTGCCGCAGTGGGAATATATGCTGATGCAGTGCGGCCTCATCTGGTTTGTCAGCATCGTTGTCGCCCTGCTGGCGTTTATGGTTTCAGTGCTGTTCCGCAGTACGGCCGCCAGCATCGTCGTGATGATGGCCGCGCTGATCGCCGGGACGATTCTGACCAATATGGCTTCGGCCTGGACTTCCGCCAAGTATCTGTTCATGGTTAACCTGGGCCTGACCAATTATCTTGCCGGGACTCCGGCGCCGATTGAAGGGATGTCGCTGCCTTTTTCTATTGCGGTTCTGGGCGTCTGGGGGATCGCGTCCATAATCATTTCATTCGCCGTCTTTACGAAACGGGATATTTTGAATTAGAATGTACAAAGTAACCAAAACATTTGTTTGCATTTTGGGATTAGAGAAGAGAAGGGGGAACATGAATGTCTGAACAGGTCGATATGTTCGCAGAGGTCTCGAAGAACGGCGCAGCAGGCCGGACTGGATACGATGCTGACGACATTCAGGTGCTTGAAGGTCTTGTTGCGGTTCGCAAACGGCCAGGGATGTATATTGGCAGTACGAGTTCCTCGGGACTGCACCATTTGGTATGGGAAATCGTCGATAATGCGGTGGATGAGCATCTGGCGAAATATTGCACGAAGATCGATATCGTACTGCGTAAGGACGGCTCGGTGACCGTTACCGACAACGGACGGGGGATTCCGACAGGCATGCACAAAACGGGCGTTCCGACGCCGCAGGTTGTATTCACCATCCTGCATGCGGGCGGAAAGTTCGGAGGCTCGGGGTACAAGAAATCGGGCGGCCTGCACGGCGTCGGCGCTTCGGTTACGAACGCCCTGTCCGAATGGCTTGAGGTGGAGATCTACCGGGAAGGTAAAATTCACCGCCAGCGTTTTGAATATTGGGTCGGCAAGGACGGCAAAGAGCATGTCGGAGAACCCGTGACGGGCCTTGAGATATTGGGCAATACGAACAAAACCGGCTCGAAGATCTCATTCAAGCCGGATATTCGCGTGTTCCAGGGAGGCATCTCCCTGAACTATGATACGCTCGCCGAACGGCTGCAGGAGATCGCATTCCTCAACTCCGGGTTGCGAATCACGCTCACAGATGAACGGGGCGGACGCCAGGACGAGTTCTTCTATGAGGGCGGAGCGAGCGAGTTTGTGCGCTATCTGAACGAAGGCAAGGATGTGCTGCACGACGTCATCCATTTCAGCGCAGAGAAGGACGAGATTGAAGTAGAAGTAGCGATCCAATACAACGGCGGCTATACCGAAACGATCGCCTCGTTCGTCAACTCGATTCCAACCCGCAGTGGCGGCACGCACGAGACCGGCTTCAAGACGGCGTATACGCGAGTTATGAATGATTATGCCCGGCGCACGGGGCTGCTGAAGGAGAAGGACAAGAATCTGGACGGCAGCGATCTGCGGGAGGGCATGATGGCGGTCATCAGCGTCAAGATGTCGGAGGTCGAATTCGTCGGTCAGACGAAGGACCAGCTTGGCAGCGCCTCTGCGCGGAGCGCGGTCGATTATATCGTCTCCGAGAATATGCAGCGTTTCCTTGAAGAGAATCCGCAGGTAGCGCAGAGCCTGCTGAAGAAATCCATTCAAGCGGCCAAAGCCCGTGAAGCGGCCCGCAAGGCGCGAGATGAAATACGCAGCGGCAAAAAGCGCAGCGAGGGCTCGAACCTCGGCGGCAAGCTCTCTCCTGCGCAATCCAAAGATATTTCCCGCACCGAGCTGTTTATCGTGGAAGGCGATTCCGCAGGCGGCTCGGCCAAGCAGGGGCGGGATTCCAAGATCCAGGCGATACTGCCCCTCAAGGGCAAGCCGATGAACCCGGAGAAGGCGAAATTGCCGGAAATACTGAAGAACGACGAATACCGGGCGATCATCGCCGCGATCGGGGCGGGAATCGGCTCGGATTTCACGGTAGATGACTGCAACTATTCCAAAATCATCATCATGACCGACGCGGATACCGACGGCGCGCATATTCAGGTGCTGCTGCTGACGTTCTTCTACCGGTACATGAAGCCGCTGATCGATGCAGGCAAGGTATATATCGCCCAGCCGCCGCTGTATAAGCTGACCCGCAAATCGGGCAAGCTGGAAACGGTCCGATATGCATGGACGGATGAGCAGCTCCAGAACTATTTGAAAGAGTTCGGCAAAAATTTCGAGCTTCAGCGCTACAAAGGTCTTGGCGAGATGAACCCCGACCAGCTGTGGGAGACGACCATGAATCCCGAATCGCGGACGATGCTTCAGGTGCAGATTGAGGATGCCGCCAAGGCGGAGCGCCGCGTGTCCACGCTGATGGGCGACAAGGTTGACCCGCGCAAGCGCTGGATTGTGGAGAATGTCGATTTCACCGAGATTGTGGAGTAATGACGAGACGTAATCTTTAAGAGTTCTCGTCGCAGGGTGACGAGAACTTCGATGTTTTAAAAACTTGACGATTGATAAGAGCGAAGCGTAAGGTTTGGAACTGAAGGAGCGATAGCGTTCGCCTTTGTCTCCGAATTCCAACCTCTGAAGGTTATATCAGGAATTTGGAGACAACAGCGACCGAAAGTCCAAACCGTTCGCGCAGCGGCACATATCAATCGTCACATTTTTTGCACAAGGCGACAGTTTGAGGAACAGAAGGTGAATGCATGAGCAGTTTATCCGAACAATTTTTGCCGGCATTTCTGGAAGAGGTCGTCGGCGACCGCTTCGGCCGGTATTCCAAATATATCATTCAGGACCGGGCCATTCCCGACGTCCGCGACGGGCTGAAGCCCGTTCAGCGCCGCATCTTGTACGCCATGTACGATTCCGGCAATACACCGGACAAGCCGTATCGCAAGTCGGCCAAGACCGTCGGGGATGTAATGGGCAACTACCACCCGCACGGCGACTCGTCGATCTATGAAGGCATGGTAAGAATGGCGCAGCCCTGGAAAATGGGGCATGTGCTCGTTGACGGGCACGGCAACTGGGGCTCCATGGACGATGATCCGGCGGCAGCCATGCGTTATACGGAGGCCCGGCTGTCACCCATCGCCATGGAAATGCTGCGCGACATCGAGAAGCGCACCGTGTTGTTCAAGGATAACTTCGACAATACGGCGAAAGAGCCGGTCGTCCTTCCTTCGCGTTATCCGAATCTGCTCGTGAACGGCACGAGCGGCATTTCGTCCGGCTTCGCCACTGAAATCCCGCCGCATAATCTGCGCGAGACGATCGATGCCTGCATTGCGGTCATGCAGAAGCCGGAAATCGGGCTTGCAGAAATCATGACCTTCATCAAAGGGCCGGATTTTCCGACGGGCGGGCTTATTATGGGCGGCGACGGGATCATGGACGCGTACCGGACAGGCAAAGGGCGCATCTATCTGCGCTCGAAGACGGAGATCGAGAATCTGCGCGGCGGCAAGCAGCAGATTGTTGTCACCGAAATCCCTTTTCAGGTGGTTAAATCCCGCCTGGTTACTGCCATGGAGAATATCCGCCTGGAGAAAAAGGTTGAAGGCATCGCGGAAGTGCGCGATGAAAGCGGCCGCGAAGGTCTGCGGATCGTGATCGAACTGAAGAAGGAAGCCGATGCGCAGGGGATTCTGGCCTACTTGCTCAAGAAGACCGATCTGCAAGTCACCTATAACTTCAATATGGTCGCCATCGTCAACAAAGCGCCGCAGCAGCTCGGCCTGAAGGCTATACTTGAAGCGTATATTGCCCATCAGCGCGAAGTCGTCACGCACCGTACCCGGTTCGACCTGGAGCGGGCGGAGGACCGCGCCCATGTGCTGGAGGGTCTGGTCAAGGCGCTCAATATTCTGGATGAAGTTATCGCAGCCATCAAAGCCTCGAAGAACCGCCAGGACGCCCAGAACAATCTCGTCTGGATGTTCGGCTTCAGCGAAAGGCAAGCGGATTCGATCCTGACTCTCCAGCTATACCGCCTGACCAATCTGGAGATCAAGACGCTGGAGAAGGAACTGGAAGAGACGCAGAAGAAGATCGCCGCCTTGCGCAGCATTCTGGAGAGCGACAAGAAGCTGATCGGCGTCATCCGCAAGGAACTGATGGAGATTCGCGACAAGTACGGAATCGACCGAAGATCCGCCATTCAGGAGGAGGTGGAAGAGCTCAAGGTCAGCATTGAGGCGCTGGTCAATGCGGAGGATGTGCTGGTTGCGCTGTCGGGGGACGGCTATATCAAGCGGACCAGCATGCTTTCCTTCACCCGCTCCGGCGGCGAACGGAATGCGTCCGGTGTCAAGGAAGGCGATTATATCACCAAACTGCTTGACGTGAATACGCGGGACAGCCTGCTTGTATTTACGCGTAAAGGACAATACTTTCTGCTGCCCGTCCATCAGATTCCGGATTTCAAGTGGAAGGACCCCGGCACCGCGATTGTCAACGTGATTGGTCTTGGCAAGGGAGACGGGATCGCCGCGATAATTCCAGTCGGCACTTTCGAAGAGTCCGATCAAAGCCTGTTCTTCGTCACCCGCAAGGGCCAGGTGAAGCGCACCGAATTGAAGGAATATTCTACCAGCCGCAGTGGTGCCGTCGCCGCATGCAAGGTCGGGGCGGAGGACGAGGTGCTGGCGGTTATCCTGAGCGGAGGGGAGCAAGACCTGATGCTTGTCACCAAGGAAGGGATGAGTATCCGCTTCCGCGAGAGCGAGGTCAATCCGATGGGCCGCGTCGCCGCCGGTGTAAAAGGGATTCAGCTTCGCGAAGGCGATGAGGTGGTGTCCTGCTTCCGGGTCTCGGACGACGAAGGCGAGATTCTGGCGGTGACTGACCTTGGCTACGGCAAGCGCAGCCTGCTGCTGGATTATGCTCCGCAGAGCCGGGGCGGCAAGGGAATGCCGACATTTGAATTCAAGGAAGGCAAGCGCGTACGCCCGAACGGCAGCCGGATTGCCGGCGCATTCTACTGCAAGGAGCCTTTTGAGCTGACCGCCATTACGCGCGAAGGCGCGCAGCACCATTTCTCTTCGGAAGCTGCGCCGATCGCCGACCGGCGTTCAACCGGCAAGCTTCTTGTTCCGGTGGAGAAGAAAGACGAGATCGTAACCTTGCAAATTTCCGTGAAATAAAGCGGGTTTTATCGAAACCGGCAGTATTCCGCCAAGGCATCCGCCGCCTCTATTCGACAGAGGCGCGGATGCCTTTTTTAATGGGAATCCGGAGATTAAGGCCGCTTTGCTGCGGGTAAAAGTTTACGGGGTTATTTATTTTTTTCCACTTGCAGGAAAAAGAAACTCGTCAGCGAACATATCTTAAATAAGGGATCTTTCGCCAAGAAAGGAAGGAACGACTGTGAACTCCTTTGAATTCAGTAAAATATGGCATAAAATTCTTAAAGATTATAAGGTTCATATGGATACAAAGCTGGCTCCCACGCTTACGGACGCCCAGCTTACGGTGCTTGAGCTTGTTCAGGAAAGAGGAGTCGCCAAGCCTTCCGATCTGGCCCCGCATCTGGCTACCAGTCCTGCCGCAGTTACCATGCTGCTTGACCGGATGGAGAAGGGCGGGCTGATTATCCGGGACAGGGATGCGGCCGACCGGCGGATCGTCTGGGTGAGCATCACCGATCTCGGAAGAAGGGAAACCGCGCGCGGGCTTAAGGTCCGCAGCGATTTTTTCGCGGAAGTTCTGGATCATATTTCAGCCCATAATCAGCAGCTTCTGCTGTATTTGATGGGCAAGCTTGTGGCGCCGGGAAACGAAGCCGCTCCGCTGGAGATGAGCAGATAGCCGTGAATCATGGGGCGAATATAACAAAAGCAGGCGTATCCTCCAAAGGGATTGCCTGCTTCTTGCAATGGTCAACGGCAGCGCCAATATGAGTTTATCCCGGGAACGCTCCACTATTAAAGGGTCTGCTGCTTCTACCGGAGGGACCGCTCCTGAAGCTCCGCGCTCCAAAGATCCCATGGGTATTGCCGCGGAGGCAGGGAGATCAGCTCGACCTCCTGTTTGGTCACGGGATGCGGGAATCCGACAAGCGAGGACCACAGCGCGATTTGCTGGCCCGGCTTGTTGACGGCCGCTCCGTACTTCTGGTCTCCGTACAGCGGACAGCCGGCATGGGCAAGCTGCACGCGAATTTGATGAGACCGTCCGGTAAGCAGGTCGACTTTTACCAGGCTGAGGCCCTCGGTGAAGCCCAGCACGGTATAGTCCAGCACGGCTTCCTTGCCGCCAGGCGTGCCTTCCCGGACGACGGTAACGGTGTTCGTCTTGGCGTTCTTAAGCAGGATATTTCTCAATCGGCCGTTTTGCGCGGGCAGCCGTCCGTGTACGACAGTCAAATATCCTTTGCGAAAGCTCCGGCTGCGGACGCTCTCGGACAACCGGGAAGCGGCCTTGGAGGTCTTGGCGAACACCATGGCTCCGCCGACGGGACGGTCAAGCCGGTGAACCAGTCCCATATAGACATTGCCGGGCTTGGCGTAGCGCCGCTTGACGTCCTCTTTGAGCAGGGAGAGCACGTCGGCATCACCTGTTGCATCCTCCTGTACGGGAAGGTTAACCGGCTTTACGATCCCGAGAAGATGATTATCCTCAAACAAAATCTGAAAGGGCCCCGGCGTCTGTCCGTCTTCCTGTCCGCCGTTTACGCGCTGCGCCATTGCTCTACGACTCCCAGCGGCCGAGAATGCCGCAAGGCAGATTCAGTCGGGAGGCAGTGATCGGCAGGCCGATTTCCCCGGAGCTGAGCTTGCCTCCATAACGCGATTTCATCGTCATGGCGAGCATGTTCTCCAGAACGGTCGGGGAAATGCCGGTCGTATAGGAGTTGATGAGCAGGAAGAGCGGATTGTCGCTCAGAATGTTCATGCAGCTTTCGAGAAAAGGATACAGGTTCTGCTCCAGCTTCCACATCTCGCCTCCGGGTCCTCTGCCGTAGGACGGCGGGTCCATAATAATCGCATCGTATTTATTGCCCCGGCGCTGCTCGCGCTGAACAAATTTGAAGACGTCGTCGGTGATGAACCGGACCGGACGCTCTCCGAGACCGGAGAGTTGCAGGTTTTCTTTTGCCCACTGAACCATGCCTTTGGCCGCATCGACATGAACAACGGAAGCGCCCGCGCTGGCTGCCGCAACGGTGGCGCCGCCGGTGTATGCGAACAGATTAAGCACCTGTATTTGGCGTCCCGCGCCTGCGATCTTGTCCATCATCCAGCTCCAGTTGGCCGCCTGCTCCGGGAACAGTCCCGTATGCTTGAAGTTGGTTGGACGAAGATGGAATCTAAGCTTGCCGTACCGGATGCTCCAGCTTTCAGGGATGCTCTTCTTCATTTCCCATTGGCCGCCGCCCGATGAGCTGCGATGATAATGTCCGTGCACATCCTTCCACACCGACGATTCCTTTGGAAGCGGCCATATAATTTGCGGGTCCGGCCGCCGGAGAATGATATCTCCCCAGCGCTCCAGCTTTTCTCCGCCTCCTGTATCGATAATCTCATAATCCTTCCAGTCCCGAGCCATGTACATGTTAATCCATCCTTCAAAAATTCATTTAGCCTATATTGTACATCATTTAGCCGGATTATCACAAACGATTCGACGGCTTTTTGCAGCAGAGTGATCGTCAAAATATGCTGCCCGCTGCTCCAGTCTGTGCAAGACGAGGAAAAGGCATCTGCTGCAAAATATTATTGACATTGATAATCATTATCAATAGAATGGGTGTATATCCCAACCCGTACCGGAGAGGGGATGCTTTCGACAACAGCTTTCTGCAATTTAGGGGAGGATATGATGCATGGCTAAAATATTGGTGGTATATGCCAGCCTGACCGGCAATACAGAGGAAATTGCGGAACTGATCGCGGAGGGAATCCGCCAGTCAGGAGGCGAGGCGGTTCTGAAATTGGTCACTGACTGCAACGCCTTCGATATCGCATCCTATGACGGGGCGGTACTCGGGGCCTACACCTGGGGAGACGGAGAACTGCCGGATGAATTTCTCGATTTCTATGAGGAGCTGGATGAAATAGACCTGGCAGGAACCAAAGCCGCCGTGTTCGGAAGCGGCGACTCCGGATATGAAATCTACTGCGGCGCGGTTGACCGGATTGAAGAAAAGCTGAAAGAAAGAGGCGCGGCCATAGTACAGGCGAGTCTCAAGATCGAATATGGGCCGACTGCGGTGGAGAAAGAGGAATGCCGCAAGTTCGGACAGCGATTTGCCGAGGCCTGCGTGGCGGTATCTTAATATGGATACGTCATGCGGCGCAGCCGCTAATTCGGCCTCCCGTCTTCCCAAATTTCATGATTATATTGTTGAGCGGGCGCTGCTGGACATGGCCGAGACGAACGGAGGTGGAAATGGACTGCCTCTGTGGCGGCAGCAGGTGCAGTATGCGGTCGGTCATACGTTAAATGATTACTACAGCTTGACGCCCGGGGTGCGCGCACAGACGCCTGTTCAGTTTCTCCTGGAAAGGAGATGGCCGCCGGGGTTTCGCTCCTTCTCTTCCATGATGCACTATTGGCACGTTAAAAACAGGATATGCGATACGCTGGTTCGTCTGGTTGGCAGCAGTCATGAGAGAGAGGTTCCGTTCATGCTGTATGAACAGTGGCATGTTCCCGTACCCGAACTGCAAATGGACCTGTCCATCATCTTTCAATTGGTCTGGCACTCCGGCGGACGGGGAGGCAGTCTGAATGTGCAGAAATTCATGGTTTGCGGAAATGCGGATGTTGCCCGGGGGTTTATACATATGGCCAACGTATTCTGCCGCAAGACTTACGGCGCGCCGCCCGAGAGTGTGGAGATTCATTTTCTGATGGAAGGGGAGAGGCGCCGCTACGACGGCAATATGTATTCGCTGGAAGCCTCGCTCGATTACTTGAGATTGTTGTCCGTGCTAAGTGGCGAGCGAGGCTGGGGCAGCGGAGGCTGTACATCAAATGGAGAAAGCCGGAGCGCAGCAGGGGAGGATACCTGGGCAAGACATCTTCTGATGTGACACGCTGGCCGCAGTTTGGATATAAGAAGACCCTTTGGACCATCACCGGACCAAAGGGTCTTCCTGTTGCCGATTCTTGCCAGCCTCTCTTGCAATGCATGATGACCGGAACGGAATCTAGCCGATATAACGATAGTAATCCTGCTTATTGGTGATGACGAATCCGCAGCTTTCATATAATCTGAGCGCATTCGGGTTATCGAGCGCGACTTCCAGATTAATTCCGTTGCCGCTGCGTTGCTCGCGCAGAATGGTCTGAATAAGGGCGCTGCGCCCGATGCCTCTGCCCCGCAGCTTCTCATCCACGGTAAAAGCGTAGATCCACGTTTCATGATGCTCGGTCCACAGCCGAAGCTTGCCGACGGGCTGACCTTCAAGCTCAATAATGATATGCTCGTTGCTGCTCTCCCCGTCGAGTTCATCATACATATCAACCGCCTCTTGCAG
>NZ_ASSC01000570.1 GCF_000520735.1 Paenibacillus forsythiae T98 | reverse complement strand
ACCAAATAATTGGCATGCTCCAGCGAGGCGATCATGGCACCTCGGCGCCTTCCTCCCTGACCCGGTAGACCGGATACCAGAGCTCCAAATCTTCAAATTCGTCGTCTACGAGCGCGATAACTTTTTTTTCGGCCAGTCTCAATTGGCTGCAGCTCCCTTCGAAGAACGTAGTCCCGTTTATTTTAGCAAATATCAAATTTGAAGTCATCTGTAGTCATGAATAAATTATCATATATGGTAAATTCATCATTTTATGCAAACGGGAAGGTTTTTTGCACGGAGAAGCGAATATAAATCTAATGTATCTTTTTCAAAATAGGATATCAAATCTTTGTTTGAGGTGTAACTATGTGCAATGAAAGCAAGCTTTACCGGACCTGCCGCTGCGGCGGCGTGATGACTATACATATGCATACGCTGATTTATAAAGCCAAAGTGAAAATCTCCCGTGTCCCCGTGTTTATGTGCCGCACCTGCTTCCAGTACGAGCCGCATCCGGCGGTGAAGCGGGATTTGAGCCTCATGATCCAGAACCTTGGCAGCAATCCTGAAATAACCAGCTTATCCTTTATCGAGCGCAACGAGTGGGCTTCGGTCCTGAATGATACGTTTAACGGGTTTCAAGGCGAGGATCATGATCTGGAGCAGGCTGTCCAGCAGGCGATGAGCGCCCGGATTGATCTGCTGCTCGATCTGTTCCGAATCGCGTCGGAAGCCGCCGATCCGGTGTGGATGGGGGAGATCGAGAGCCGACTTCTTAAGCTCATTTCGCATACGGCCTCCAAAGTGTCTTGATCTTTTTCTGCAAAAATAATGAAAATATTTCAGAAACATTGGATTTTTTCGTCGATATTTGTTACCATAAGAAAGAGGTTACATTCCTGTTCTGTCGGGCTGTAACTCACGGACAGGTTCGTCCTGATATGCGGAATAGTCCAGGCGGCTTCGCCTCCTTTTGTCTTGGTTAGTTGGCTGTTTGTCCCGCAGCACAGTGTCGATATTAAGGCGACTTTTGAAAGGAAATTGAAGCGTTATCATTGGACAAAAGTACAAATTATCGTATCATGATTTTAATTAGAGTCGAACGATAAAATTTATCGCAATGGAGAGAGTAATTTGACGGTAACCATTTACGATGTAGCGCGAGAAGCAGGCGTATCCATGGCAACGGTATCACGGGTTGTGAATAATAATCCAAATGTGAAACCGCAAACCCGCAAGAAGGTTTATGAGGCTATCGAGCGTTTAGGGTATCGCCCCAACGCCGTGGCCAGAGGTCTTGCCAGCAAGAAGACGACGACCGTCGGTGTTGTCATTCCCGATATTTCCAATTCCATATTTGCGGAAATCGCCCGCGGAATTGAAGATATTGCCAATATGTATCACTATAACATTATTTTGTGCAACGCCGACAAACGCAAGGAGAAGGAAATCCGCGTCATCAACACTCTGCTGGAGAAGCAGGTGGACGGGCTCCTCTTCATGGGCGGCACGGTGACGGACGAGCACATTCTGGCCTTCCAGACGTCCTCCGTACCGATTGTGCTGTGCGCAACGAGCGATGAGAAGGGGGCGTATCCTTCCGTTGACATTGATCATGAGGCTGCCGCATTCGACGCAGTCAATACGCTGATCCGCCATGGCCACCGCGAAATTGCGATGATCAGCGGCACGCTTCAGGACCCGGCCAACGGCTATGCGCGATTCCACGGATACAAGAAAGCGCTCGAAGCGGCTGGAATCGAGTACCAGGAGGATCTGGTGCGCATCGGGAATTACCGCTATGAATCCGGTGTCGAGGCTATGAAATATTTTCTGGGCCTTAAGAAGAAGCCTACGGCAGTCTTTGCCGCGACGGATGAAATGGCAATTGGCGCCATCCACAGCATTCAGGACGAAGGGCTGAAGGTGCCTGATGATTTCTCGGTTATCAGTGTGGACAACATCCGCATGGCATCCATGGTCCGTCCGCTGCTTACGACGGTTGCGCAGCCTATGTATGACCTTGGCGCTGTGGCCATGAGACTTCTGACCAAGCTGATGAAGAAAGAGACCGTAGAGAATCCGCGCGTCATTTTGCCGCATGAGACGATTCTGCGTCTGTCCGTCAACCATTTGAACGAATAGATCTGACACCCCGTCAAGGGCTGCCAGACCAGCTTCATCGCACGGTTTAGAAGCAGAATACGAATCGGCGTAGAAAGCTCCGTCATGGGGCTTTTTATGCTTTTATTATGATTATTAACAGGAGGTCAGTTCATGGGAGCGGTATATGGCATCATTGGGGCAATGGATGAGGAGATCAAGCTGCTGTTGGAGCAGATGGAGCACAGCGAGGCTGTTGTCAGGGCGGGAATTACATATTATAAAGGTTCTATCGGCGGGAATTCCATCGTTGTGAGCAAATCGGGAGTGGGAAAGGTGAACGCTGCCGTAACTACGCAAATTATGATCGATTCGTTCGGTGCGCACAAAATACTGTTCACGGGAGTGGCCGGTGCGCTCCACCCGGAGCTTGAAGTTGGGGACATCGTTATCTCCTCGGAATGCATGCAGCATGACGTGGATGTTACGCCGCTCGGCTATGCGCGAGGGGTTATTCCGTATCAGGACACGTCGGTATTCCCGGCTGATCCGGAGCTTGTGCAGTTTGCCGAGCAGGCATGCCGGAATCTGGGGGTCCGCTATGTGACCGGGAGAGTTCTGTCGGGGGACCAGTTCATTGCCAGCCAGGAATCCGTCGCTGTGCTGCGTGAGCAACTGGATGGAGCCTGTGCGGAAATGGAAGGCGCGGCGCTGGCGCAGGTATGTCATATGAACGGTATCCCGTTCGTTGTCATCCGCTCCATGTCCGATAAAGCCGACGGCTCGGCGGATGTCAGCTATGCAGAATTTACGGAGACCGCATCGCGGCAGTCCCATCAAATACTGAGCGTTATTTTGAACAAATCGGTTTAATACAAGATCTTCGGATGATCTGCGGCGTACCTGACTATTTCTGCCCTCATCATTAAGCGCGGTTATCATAGAGTCGGTACGCCGGGTTATTCCTTAGTCCTGAGCGCTAATTTAGAATGGAATGTAAGCGTTTGCTGTGATATACTTTATACTGCCATAAAAAGTTCACAATTCGTAGCTTGACTCCGACTGTTTGAAGCTGAGAAGTCCAGAGGAATACGACCAAGCGAGGGGAGGCAAGGATAATGGGAAAGGTTCACGGTGAAAGGCTGCCGCGTCGGGCGCACCATTCCAACTTGGGCGATTACGGGCAGGCTGTCAGCCATTTCAAATGGGGGGATGTGGAAAGGCAGTTCACCTGGTACGAAACGGGCAAGGTCAATATGGCCTATGAGGCGGTCGACCGCCACGTGGAGGAAGGGCGGGGCGATAAGACAGCGCTGCTGTACAGTGATCCGGTGCGTGAAGAAGCCTATTCCTTTGCCGATCTGAAAGAACAGTCGAACCGCTTTGGGAATGTGCTGCGCAAGTACGGGATTGGCAAAGGAGACAGGGTATTTCTATTCATGCCGAGACAGCCTGAGCTGTATTTCTGCCTGCTGGGCATTCTGAAGATAGGCGCGGTTGCGGGTCCGCTGTTTGAGGCGTTTATGGAGACGGCCGTCAAGGACCGGCTTGAAGACAGCGGGGCTGTCGCGTTGGTCACCACGCCGGAGCTGCTGCCCCGGGTGAAGCGGGAGGAGCTTCCGGAGCTTCGCCATATTTTTCTGGTGGGCGGGGATGCGGACGAGGAAAGCGGCCTGCATGCCTACGACTTGGAAAGCGCTTCCGTATCGGCGGAGCTTGAACCGGAATGGCTGGGTCTGGAGGATGGGCTGATTATGCATTATACCTCCGGTTCGACCGGAAAGCCCAAAGGCGTATATCATGTGCAGCGTGCAATGATTCAGCATTATTACACCGGAAAAGTTGTGCTTGATCTGCAGAAGGATGATATATACTGGTGCACAGCCGACCCGGGATGGGTTACGGGCACCTCGTATGGCATCTTTGCCCCTTGGCTCAACGGCGTTACGAGTGTCGTCCGCGGCGGACGATTCAACCCCCGGGACTGGTACGACACGATTGAGCGCTGCGGAGTTACGGTATGGTACAGTGCTCCGACGGCGTTCCGCATGCTGATGGGAGCGGGGAGCGAGAGTCTGCGGGGCGTGGATTTAAGCAGTCTGCGCCATGTCCTCTCGGTCGGGGAGCCGCTGAACCCGGAGGTCATCCGCTGGGGAGATAAGGTATACGGCCAGCGCATCCACGATACCTGGTGGATGACGGAGACCGGCGGGATGCTTATCTGCAACTATCCCGGGATGGACATCAAGCCGGGGTCTATGGGACGGCCGCTGCCCGGCATTACCGCCGCGATTCTGGACGATCAGGGGAAGGAGCTTCCGCCTTATTCCATGGGTAATCTGGCGATCAGGACCCCATGGCCGTCCATGATGGAGCGGATCTGGAACAATCCGGCCAGGTACGAGGAGTATTTACGCATTCCAGGCTGGTATATCTCCGGAGATTCGGCCTATATGGATGATGAAGGCTATTTCTGGTTTCAGGGACGGGTTGACGATTGTATCAATTCCTCGGGGGAACTGATCGGGCCATTCGAGGTTGAGAGCAAGCTGGTCGAACACCCTGCGGTTGCGGAGGCCGGGGTTATCGGCATACCTGACGCCCTGCGCGGAGAGATTGTCAAGGCCTTCATATCGCTGCGCGAGGGCTATTCGCCTTCGGAGACGCTGAAGGCCGAAATTGCGGCGTTTGTCAGAGCAGGGCTGTCCGCCCATGCCGCGCCAAGGGAAATCGAATTCAAGGATAAGCTCCCGAAGACCCGGTCGGGCAAAATCATGCGCCGCGTGCTCAAAGCCCGGGAGCTTCATCAACCCGCCGGAGATCTGTCAACCATTGAAGATTAGTCAATAAAAAGACGGTTGGCCGCCTTGCCCATTTCCGGGCGGCGGTCAACCGTCTTATTCGTTCTGTGGATTCTGCGGAGCATGAAATGCCTTATTGACTTGCCTTAATTCAGTGGACGTTGCGTTTCCCTTTGGCATTGACCTTGGTATTGCCTCCGCCTTGCGTCTTGCCCTGGCCGCTGTTCTCGCCGGGCTGAATCAGGGCGGCCCCGGGATCAATGGCCGTTCCGGGATCGACCGTTGTGCCGGGATTGCCGGACGGGGCAGGCGACTCGCCCGGACCCGGCACAAGCTCCTCTCCAGGCGTCGCCTCAACGCCCGGGAATAGGCCATCTATCGGCTCCGGCGACGGTTCCGGCGTCGGAGCGCCTCCGCCGACGTTGCCCGAAGAGGTTTCATTTCCGGCCACATCAACCGCTGTGACATAAAACACAGCGTAATCACTTGTCGGCGTATCCGTAGAGAACGAAGTGCCGTCCCCGGCGAGCAATACATCCACTTTCTGGAAGGTTCCGCCGTTCACGGAACGGTATAACCGGTAACCGACGACATCGGGCGAGCCGCTCGGGGTAAAGCGGATGACGGCCTTGCCGCTGTCGTAAGAGACTTCCGCATTCCCCGGCGCCGCCGGAGCGCTGCCGTCGTCCACTCGGGGATCAAGCTCGGTCGGAACCTCCGTCTTCGCGTCCGACGGCAGATAGTAGCTTAATGGTTCATGCTCTCTCATGGACTTGAAAGCGGCCTGAAGCTCCTTGATCAGCTCCTCGATCGGCTTCTCTCTGGAAACGACGATCCGCTCCTTCAGGAAGTCATCCGGCGTTCCGTCCCTCGGGATATAGTTCACTCCGCCGTATGTAATGTATTTCGCATGCGAAATGCCATCGTCGCTGTCCTTTGGCACAAATTTTGCATTGAAAATATCGGTCGTGAACTTATCGGTGAGCGAGGTTGGCAGCTTGCCGCTGTATGCCGATACGGTCTCTTTGACGATGCCGTCCGGCTTGTCAAATTTCTTCGTGGGGAACAGCTCCGGCTTTCTCTCAATGACCGCATTCATTACCTTGGCCCACAGCGCTTGCGCCTGCTTCCGCTGCGTTTTGGTCTCCAGCGTATTGATCTGTTCCTTGTAACCGACCCACATGCCGAGCGTAATGTCGGGAGTGTAGCCCATGAACCATACGTCCGCGTAATTCTGGGTGGACCCCGTCTTGCCGACGGCCGGAATATCTTTGAAATGCTTGTAATTGCTCTTGACCGTGCTCCCTGTGCCGTCTGTTATGACGGTGCGCAACATGTCCGTCATTAAATAAGCGGTCTGTTCGGAGAATACACGCTCCGGGCTGACCTTGTGCTGGTAGATCATTTTTCCCTTCGAATCGATGATCTTCTCAATCATGTACGCGTCGTTAAATTCGCCCTTATTGCCTATCGCGGAGTATGCGTTGGTCAATTCCTCTACGGACACGCCGTATTTCAACCCGCCGAGAACTCCGGTCTGCGCGCTGTAATCTTCGTCCTGAATGGTAGTAATTCCTAATTTCTTGGCAAAAGCCCAGGAGTTCTTAATGCCTACCTTTTCGTCGAACAGCTTCAACGCAGGCAGGTTCAGGGAGTTGTTCAGCGCATGCCTTGCCGTAACGAGCCCCTGATAACGATTGTTGGCGTTCTTGGGGATATGGTAGCCTTTACTTCCGTCTTTCAGAATAATCGGCGCATCATCCAGAATGCTTGCCGGCTGGATCAGCCCGGTCTCCAAAGCGGGCAGATAGGCCGCGATCGGCTTCATGGTCGAGCCCGGCTGGCGGACCATCTGGGTGGCGTAGTTCATGCTTTCGACCTTGAAATCCCGTCCTTCGATCATTCCCAGAATCGCGCCGGTCTTGTTGTCAATCATCATGCCGGCCGTCTGTTCAAGACCTTTGCTCTTGCTTTCTTTGGTAAAATTGTCTTTGTCTTCGGAGATGCTGTGCATGGCGCTGTATACTTTTTTGTCGATTGTCGTATACACCCTGTATCCGCCTGTCAGCAACTGCTGGCGAGCCTCTTCAAGCTGTGAAGCGCCCTTGGTTCCGTCCTGGTCATTGCTCTCCAGCGAAAGCAGGATGGACGCCGCCTGACGCTCCGTTTCCATCATGAGATAAGGAAAAGTCACGTAAGCCTTCTTGGAATGCGGAGCCAATGCTTTCTTGATATCAAAGGCCAGAGCCTCCTGGTACTGGGAGGACGAGATTTTGTTCTCCTCCAGCATGCGGCGCAGAACAAGGCGCTGACGGTCGAGCGCACGGTTAAACGCAGCCTCGTTGAACTCCCCGTATCCGTTGAATGCCGAATAGGAGGAAGGAAGCTGGGGAAGGCCGGCAAGGTAAGCCGCCTGGGCGATATTCAGCTTGTTCAGATTATCGATGCCGAATATGCCTTTTGACGCCGCTTTGATGCCGTAGACGTTATAGCCGTTCGCTCCGTTGCCGAAGGGAACCTTGTTCAGGTAAGCCGTTAATATTTCGTCCTTGCTTAAAAAGCGCTCCAGCCGCAGCGACAGCAGTATTTCCTTCACCTTGCGGTCTTCCGTTTTGTCCAGATTCAGAAATACCCGTCTGGCAAGCTGCTGGGTAAGGGTGCTGCCGCCGGTCTGTATGGATTCATTCAGCAATTTCTGCTTGACGGCGCGCAAGGTTCCGTTGACATCCACGCCATGATGCTCGTAAAACCGGTTGTCCTCAATGGCGAGGACGGCGTCAATGATCACTTGGGGAATATCCTTAAAGGCAACCAGCCTGCGGTCTTCCTCAGTCCTCAGTTGGCCGATCGGGGTGCCGTCGCGGAAATAGGCGAATCCTGTCACCACGTTCTCGCCGATCTTTTCCTGAATGGTCTGCTCGGAGCGGACCGGATCATCTTTTACTATGGAAGCGACAAGGCCCCCCACGGCGCCGCCGGCGAACAGGACGCCCATTACGCCCAGAATGAACATCCATTTCACGACGGAACCTACCCTGCGCAGCCAGGATCTTCGCTGGCGAATGTCCGTCGCTGTTTTTTTCACATTTTCCTGAGCCATCGACATCCTCCTTTTAACGGAATTATTATAGCACAATTTGGCGATTTTGAATGCGCTTGTAGGGATACCGCGGTTTTTACAGAAATTTGACTTTTTAAAAGCTCATGTGATATAAATAAATTTAATTGGATATTTCTAAAGGCGGAGAAGGACATCAGTAGAAGGGAACTCCTGGTTTTCAGAGAGTCGGTGGGTGGTGCGAACCGATGGCGGGTCCTTTTGAATTACGGTCCGGAGCCGTCCGGGGGAACGGATGAAGCGTCAGGCTATCGTCCCAGTAGTCCGGCGCCGGGTACGATATGCGCCCGTTATTTAAATGAAGCGAAAGCTTGAAACCGTTGTGCTGCGGCATAACGTCCAAGAGCTTTAACTAGGGTGGTACCGCGAGTCTCTTTCTCGTCCCTTGGGATGAGGAGGAGGCTTTTTTGCGTGCGTAAATCAGGAAGTATCAACATCAAAAGGGGTTGCTATTATGAAATGGGAAGAATTAACGCCGGAGCAGCAGCGTGAGGTCGAGCGCCAGCTGGAGATCATCTCGCGGGGCGTCGTGGAGATTGTGCCGGAGGAGGAGCTGAAGCGGAAGATTATTAAATCGGTCGTCACGGGCGTGCCGCTTAATGTCAAGCTGGGGCTGGACCCGTCCGCGCCGGATATTCATGTCGGGCACACTGTGGTTATGCACAAGCTGCGCCAATTTCAGGAGCTGGGCCATCAGGTGCAGCTGATTATCGGGGATTTCACGGGACGGATCGGCGATCCGACGGGCAAATCGGAAACGCGCAAACAGTTGACCGAGGAGGACGTGAAGCGGAACGCGGAAACGTACAAGAAGCAGCTTCATAAAATCCTCGATCCGGAGAAGACCAAAGTATTCTATAACTCGGAGTGGCTCGGACCGATGACCTTTGCGGATGTCGTGGGCTTGTCGGCCAAGGTGACTGTGGCCCGCATGCTGGAGCGTGACGATTTCACCAAGCGTTACCAGAGCGGACAGCCGATCAGTATTCACGAGTTCTTCTACCCGCTGATGCAGGGCATGGATTCCGTGGCGCTGAAGAGCGATGTGGAGCTGGGAGGAACGGACCAGAAATTCAACCTGCTGATGGGGCGGACGCTGCAAAAAGAATACGGCGTCGATACCCAGGCCGCGATTATGACCCCGCTGCTTGAAGGGCTGGACGGCGTACAGAAGATGAGCAAAAGCCTTGGCAACTACATCGGCATCGACGAGGAGCCGAATGAAATCTACGGCAAAGCCATGTCCGTACCGGATGAGCTGATGCTGAAATACTATTCGCTGGCGACCGACATCGGAAACGATCAGCTGAAAGAGCTGGAGAAAGGGCTGGAGTCCGGAGCGGTTCATCCAAGGGATGCCAAAATGAAGCTGGCGCATACGTTCGTCCGAATGTATCACGGGATCGAAGCGGCGGATGCCGCGCAGCAGCATTTTGTGACCGTATTCCAGCAGCGGGCGCTGCCGGACGATATCGAGACGGCGGTCCTGCCCACAGCGGAGCTGACGGACGGCGCGATTCGCCTGACCAAGCTGCTGCTGCTGATCGGCTTTGCCGCTTCGGGCGGAGAGGCGAAGCGAAGCGTCCAGCAGGGGGCCGTCAAGCTGAACGAGCAGAAGCTGACCGACCCAAATGCCGACATCGTTCCCCAGGATGGAGATATCATTCAGGTCGGCAAACGCAAGTTCGCCAAGCTGACGCTGGAATAGGCCCGGCGGGGGCTTGATTGGCGCAGGCGGACACATGCGGAAGGAGGGTGGCCGGGAGTAAATCCGGTGCACCCTCCTTGGCATGCCTGCGGGAAGCCGGATTAGTCAGGTTAAATATAAAGAGCATAAAGAAGCCTCCGGAGATTCCGGAGGCTTCTGCCAGATGCTTGATCCGGCAACGATTAACGGTTGTAGAATTCGACGATTTGCTTCTCGTCGATGTCTTGGGAGAGCTCAGCGCGCTCGGGCAGACGGATGAACTTGCCTTCAACAGCGGCGTCGGAGAATTCCAGGTAAGCCGGCAGATGAGTGCGGTTAGTCAGAGCTTCCTTGACGGAGGTCAAAGCACGGCTTCTTTCGCGAAGGCCGATCACGTCGCCAGTGCTCACGAGGTAAGAAGCGATGTCGACCTTCTTGCCGTTGACCGTTACGTGGCCATGGGATACCAATTGACGCGCTCCTGCGCGGGAGTTGGCGAAGCCAAGACGGTAAACGAGGTTGTCCAGACGGCTCTCAAGCAGGAACATGAAGTTCTCGCCCGCGATCCCTTGCATGCTGTGCGCTTTGTGGAACAAAGTGCGGAATTGCTTCTCGCCCAAGCCGTACATGTGGCGCAGCTTTTGCTTCTCCAGAAGCTGTTGACCGTAGTTGCTGATTTTTCTGCGTTGGTTAGCGCCATGCTGTCCCGGAGGGAAAGGGCGTTTCAGGTCTTTGCCAGTGCCGCTCAGGGAGATGCCCAGACGGCGGCTGAGTTTGAATTTAGGTCCGGTGTAACGTGCCATGTTATAGTAGACTCCTTTTTAATTGTAATTTCATCAGGGCTCTATTTGCGCCGCGTTTCGAAATGCGGCAGACCAAGTTGGCGCCGCGCTGCAGGGAAAGTTCAGCCGCTGCCCCTTGCAGACGAAAAGCGTGAGGGTGACACAACGTTACGCCCAATTAAAGACTCATTACAGTCTTGTTCAACAATATATATTATATGAAAATGTCATTCAAAGTCAAGCGTGCTGGCTGAAGTTTAGAATATTTTTAACTGTTAGTTCTTTATGCCTAAAAAAGTCGCGTTTTATCTGAAAAACTAATGCGGAATTGCCTGAAAAAGAGTAAAATAGTCTTATTGCAACATTTACGGGTTATTATTCGGGATGCAAAAGGGGGTCCTTCTTTATGTCAGAGCAGGAAGCTAACGGTTGCACGGATAACCAAATACGGTTGCGAAACGCCCAGATGCCGAAATGCGGCTCCAAGGATCCCGCCGAGTGGCTGGGGAAATTGGAAATAAATCGGCATGATTTCCCTTACGCTTCCGGCTTGATTGCGGACAGCTTTTATGAATGGTGCAACAAGGACGCCGAGCTGCCTTTTGCACAATCCTGGAGATGGTGCGTCTTTGATTATACGGGCGCGTGGCTGGCCGGCAGCGGCGGAGCGAGCGAGCCGGATAACCCTTTATGGGAACAGGCTGCGGCAGCCAGTTTGAAATCGGCCAGGGAGTGCACGCTTCAAATCGAAGAGAACGGAGTGGAAACGGCTTTTTTCATCATACCGGTGAGTACGCGATTCGGGGGAGAAATCTTTGCCCTGGTCGGCTGCGCAATGCCCGCCGAGGATTTCGCAGACGGCGGACGCAACGCTGCCGAGGCTATGGCCAGTCATTTCTCTACATGCTTCTACAGAAGATTCGAGCATATCTTCGTAACGGATCTGGCGAGCGTACATATTCAGGAGGAACACGAGAGCAGCCGCCGGTCGCGACTGTTTCAGATTGTCCAGCGGATGTATGACAGCATCGATGTCGATGCTGTGCTCACCGAGGTAATCGCCAGCATCTCCGCCATGTACCCGGGCGCCGAGCTTACGCTCTACATGTCACAGGATCACCGCAGCGCGCATCCCCGGGTGAAGCCGCTGCCGCTTCGCTGGGATCAGGAGGACGTCAGCGGAAAGGCGTTCAAGAGCGGACGAGTGGCCAGGAAGACCACTGGCGAGGATAACAAGCTTGTTGAGATAGGGCTGCCTCTTGGCGGCAAGCAGGGCGTATACGGTGTGTTCCATCTGGTGATGCGGGGTCCGGCCCATCAGGATATGGATATGTCTTACCTGTCCATGGTGGCGAACAACGCTGGAATCGCCTTTGAGAACGCCAAGCTGTATGAGCGTTCCAACCAGCTTATCCGTGAATTGCGGATGAGCAACGGGTTGACCGAGCGCCTCAACCAGAGCCTTCAGCTTGGCGAAACATTTGAAGCGGCTTATGAGGAGCTGCTGGAAATGTTCGAGGCCGACTACTGCTGTATCCTCCATTACTGCGAGGAGAAGGGCGGACTTGAGGTGGTGATGTGCAACCATCCCGGCCTGAGCAATGAAATCATCGAGGTGGGCCGGGGAATCGGGGGACAAGTATATGCCCTGGGCGAACCCGTTATTTTAACAGACTACAGTCAATCCGGCACAAGTTCGAGACTGATGGACTTGACGGAGTCGCAGTCGCTTATCGCTACTCCGCTCAGTGTGGGCGGGGAAGTCCGCGGAGCGATTATGCTGGCCCACCGGCGTCCGTATTTTTTCTCCTATGACAGTTTCAGGCTGCTTCAAGCGCTGGCGGGACAAGTCGGCCTTGCCGTTGGCAACGCGCTTCTGCATGCCGAGGTGCACCGTCTCGCGAACAGGGACTCTCTGACCGGGCTGCATGCAAGACATTATCTGGACCAATCCATCAAGGAGAAGCAAAGCGGCGATATCTGCGGCACTCTCGTTGTCGTCGATATCGACAATTTCAAATCCGTGAACGATACATACGGACATCAAAAAGGCGACTATATTCTGCGGCAGGTGAGCGATATTTTGCGTGCGTCGATCCGTCAGGGAGATCTGGCCGCAAGATGGGGGGGCGAAGAGCTGGCGCTGTACCTGCCCCAGCTTAATGCCCAGCAGGCTTATGTTGTGGCCGAGCGCATCCGGAAACGGGTTCAGGAAGAGACGAACCCTTCCGTTACCGTCTCCTGCGGTATTGCCGAGTGGGACTGGACGGATAACGACCCGGCGAGCGCGGACTCCTTGTTTTACCGGGCGGACATGGCGCTCTACGAGGCGAAGAACAACGGCAGGAACAAAGTGGTGGTTGATCTCAAAACATAGCAACCTGCCAGAATGGACAAGAAGGCTCCTTTGACGGATATTCCCGGCCGGGGAGCCTTTTTTTGCATAAGCTCTCTGAACATGGAGACGATATAGCTACAACTGTGAACAGAAGGGTCTGGGCTTCTATGAAGAGACTGCTTGCGAAGAAGACAATCACGCTGCTGCTGGCTCTCTCCTGCGGTGTGGCCGGCGGCTGCGGCCCGGAGGACGGAAAGCCTCCCGGTGAGCTGCTGGAGCTGGCATTGGCCGGTATGACGGGAGCCGACGGGGTAACCTTTGAAGGGGAGGCGGCGCTGCGGGTGGACGGGAAACAGCTTCCGGAGACAGCGCTGTACTATGGAGGGGAGCTGACTAATCATAAGACGCTCGTTATCTATAACCTGCTGCAAGGCCCGGCGGAATCCCGGGAACGCCCAGGCGATCAGGCGCAGCAGCGGTCTGCAAGGCCGAATCTCTACAGCAGACTGGAGAAGAGCAGGGGGCAGTGGAGGGCGCTGTCTCCAAGCGGAGATCAGGGCGGCAGCCCGCTCCCCGGACTCAACCCCATCCGTCAGCTTGAGGAATTGGACAACATGAACAAGACCGTGACAAAAGAAGCGGGGGCGGGAGGAAGGGTGAGGCTCCTGAGAATAGAGCTGGACCCGCAGCAGGCTCACGATCAACTGGCCGCTGAGCTTGAAGCGGAGATGAATGCTCTCCGAACGGCCTCCACAGGCGGCAAGAGCGCCGGAACGGCAGGCAGGGCTTCCCTGCTGGAGAAGCTGTGGAACCGCGAGAACAGAGAGCTGCATCGCAGGCTTCGGGATGCCGAGGTGGCGACCGTATATCATTTGGAGGTGGATGCAAGACGAAATCTCCCCAAGAGCTTGTCGCGGCAGCGGACGATCACTTTTCCTTCTTCCGGGGGAAGAACCCGCAGAGAGACCTTTGTTACGAGGGTTGACTTTTACGGATACCGGTAACAACGACAATTGATGATCCTCTTGCGCTTCATTCTGGTCGTGCTACAATAAGAAAGCATGCTGATTTTGACTGAAAAGGAAGGAAGAACAAGAGATGAGAGATCCCCGAATTCAGAAATTGGCCGAAAATCTGGTCGGCTACTCCGTAAACGTACAACCGGGTGAGAACGTGCTCGTCGAAATGATCGGCAGCGAACGCGATCTGGTCAAAGCTATTGTAGAAGAAATCGGGAAGGCCGGAGGCCGCGCGTTTGTCCAGCTCACCGACCGCAGCGTGCTGCGCGGCATGCTTCTGACAGCGACTGAAGAAAGCCTGCGCGCCTGGGCCGGGATTGATTTGCACCGCATGAAGCAAATGCAGGCATATATCGGCATCCGCGCCGGCGAGAATGTCAACGACTTGTCCGACGTGCCGGAAGAGAAAATGCGCCTGTACAATTCGCTCTATTCCCATCCTGTACATAGCGAGCAGCGGGTGAAGCATACCAAATGGGTCGTCCTGCGCTACCCGAACTCCAGCATGGCACAGCTCGCCGATACGAGCACGGAGGCTTTTGAGGACTTCTATTTCCAGGTCTGCAACCTGGATTATGCCAAAATGGACAAGGCCCAGGACCCGCTTGCCGAACTCATGCGAAAGACGGACAAGGTGCGGATTACCGGCCCGGGAACGGATATTTCCTTCTCCATCAAGGGCATCGGCGCCGCGAAATGCTCGGGCCACAGAAACATCCCGGACGGTGAAGTGTACAGCGCTCCGGTGCGCGATTCGGTTAACGGCACGATCAGCTATAACGCGGCGACTGTATATAACGGCATTACGTTCGAGAACATCAAGCTGACTTTTGAAAATGGCAAAATTATCGAAGCGACCAGCAACGATACGGCCCGGCTGAACGAAATTCTGAATTCGGACGAGGGCGCGCGCCATATCGGGGAATTTGCCATCGGCTTCAACCCTTATATTCTGCACCCGATGAAAGATATTCTGTTCGATGAGAAGATTGCGGGCAGCCTTCATTTTACGCCGGGTCAGGCGTACGAGGTGACCGACAACGGCAACCGTTCCTTCATTCACTGGGACCTTGTTCTGATCCAGCGTCCGGAATACGGCGGCGGCGAAATTTATTTCGACGACAGATTGATCCGCAAAGACGGCCTGTTCGTTATTCCCGAACTCGAAGCTCTAAACCCCGAGCGATTGAAGTAACGAGATAAATATTAGATAAATCCTTGCGCCGGTAAGCGGCTTCAATGTATCATGGAATTGTTTATACGGCATATTATTTCTTAAATTTAGTTGCGGAGGGATTCACATGTCCAGTAGCAGTAACAGTAACAATGCAGCCATTGTGGAAATTGCTCAAACAGCAAGCAAGTTCGCTTCTTCAATCGTTCTTCAGGCGGACAACAAGTACATTGACGTAAAAAGCATCCTCGGACTGTTCACAACTCTGGTATCCAGCCAGAACTACGAACTGCATGTGCATGGCGGCGATGCCGAGGAGGCTAAAAAGGCGATGAGCGAAGTTTTCGCCAAGCACGGCTTGAAATTTACAGTTGTAGAAGAATAATACGGTGGTTACCGAAGGCTCTGTCACTCCGGCAGGGCTTTTTATGCTGCGGTGGAAACTGCATTCTTGTATTGGCAACCGATTTCGACTAATATTAAATAAAATAGCGATGAAGCTGTAAATTTGGACAGAGGGGGGAAGATGCATGACTTCGCCGGAATTGCAGGAACAATTGAATATCTTGGCGGTTACGCTTCTGCAAGAAGATGCCGATAAGATCCAGAAGCTCATCGAAGTGCAGATGGAGAATCTGGCAACTCGCTACTGCCCTCTCTATGAGGAAGTGCTGGATACCCAAATGTACGGCTTCTCCAGAGAGGTCGACTTTGCGGTCAGAGCGGGTCTTTTGTCGGAGCTTACGGGCAGGGAGATTGTAAGCAAGCTTGAACGGGAACTGGCCGTACTGTATGAAGCGCTGAACGAGAAGGCGAAACAATAGAGCGGATCTTTTTCGTCACAGAACCGGACAAACCTGTAATAACAAATCGCGCCTGGATTTCCAGGCGCGATTTTTGTTGCCGTGAGTTAAACAAGGTAGAAGGAAACGCCGAGGATGATATACACGCCAAGAAGCAGCAGTCCCTCATACCAGTTGGTCGCCCCGTCCTGGGTGATCGATCTGGCGATGAAGACCGCTACGGCGATCGCTACCAGCTCAATGGTCGTAAAGACAATATCCATGGTATCGCCGTTAAAGTAGCTGGCAAAAATGAGTACAGGCGCGACGAACAGAGCGATTTGCAGGCTGCTGCCGACCGCGATTTCCACAGCGGCGCCGATTTTGTTCTTCATGGCGAGCAGGATGGCGGCGCTGTGCTCTGCGGCGTTACCGATAATCGCAACCAGGAACGCGCCGACGAACAGCTCGCTCAGTCCAAAGCGCTCGGTCAGGCTCTCAAGCGTGCCTACCAGCCATTCACTGACAAAAGCGACCATTACGGTGGCGAGAATCAGATACAGGATCGATTTGCCTTTGGACCATGAAGGCGCGTGCTCGTTCGGCAGTTCTTCCTCCTTGTCCTCGGTAACATCGTCCAAATATTTTTTATGCGTAATCATGGAGAAGATCAACCAGGCGATATAGGCCACAATCAGCACCCCGGCTACAACCAGACTGAGCGTATCGGTCTCCCCTTCGGTAATCGAATGGGTGCTCAGGAACATGGCGGGAACGAACAGGGCGATCACGCCCACGATCATCAGAGAGCCATTCATCCCGGCGAGCGTCACATTGAAATTCTGCACCTTGAACTTCAGGCCGCCCGCGAAAATGCTCAGTCCAAGCACGAGCAGCAGGTTGCCGATAATGGAACCGGTCAAACTCGCCTTAACCATATCGTACAGCCCCTCTTTGACAAGGAAAAAAGCGATAATCAGCTCGGCGGCGTTGCCGAAGGTGGCATTGAGAAAGCCCCCCAGCCGTTGGCCGGCGTAATGGGCGACGCTCTCCGTTGCTCTGCCGAGAAATCCGGCGACGAATACTACGGCGATGGCGGACAGCACGAATTGAAGGGTATGGTCCCAATTGGCGTAATGTCCGATGGCGCTAAGCGCAAATGTGATGGCTAGCAGCGATGGAGAAATCCATTTTTTCAAGTAAAGCACACTCCAATCCAGATATTATGTACGTAACTCAATATACCCAAATTATTCCGGGATGTAAACGAACCTGCTGAGCCCATTTGCTTTTTGGCCTGTTTAGGAATTACAATAATTGATAACGAATGTAAGGGGGAAATGACATGGCGGAACAACTTCAACTGGAAATGGGAAACATACGAATCTCTAACGATGTAGTCTCAAAAATTGCCGGTATGGCTGCCTTGGAGACTCCGGGAATCGCAGCCATGTCAGGAGGGTTGTCGGAAGGATGGGCCAAGCGTCTCAGCGGTAAAAACGTGCAAAAAGGCGTAACCGTTGAGGTGGGACAGCTGGAGGCGGCGGTCGATTTGCGGATTATCGTGCTGTACGAAACGCCGATTCACGAGGTATGCCGGATGCTGCAGCAGAACGTTCGCGAAGCGGTGGAGAGCATGACGGGCTTGCGCGTTGTCGAAGTGAACGTCAAGGTCGAAGGCGTTGCGTTCAAGAACGATGAGATTTCGTAAGCGGATACTGCGGCTGCCCGTTTCACGCGAACAAGCCATCAAAGAAGGGTGTCTCTTTTCGTACCGGCTGGTACGAAGGAGGCACCCTTTTGTTGTGCGCATAATTCAGTCAAAGGTTGGCTAGCGGGTGACCGTTCGGACCGATTTCGTGCGCTCTTCCCGCATCGGACGGGCGCTTTCCCGCGAAATGTTAAGGATAATGCCCATCGACAGCATCGTGACCAGAAGCGAAGAGCCGCCGTAGCTGATAAATGGCAGCGTAACGCCGGTAAGCGGAATGGTCTTCGTAACCCCGCCGATATTGACAAAAGCCTGAATCGCGATGAGTCCCATGACCCCGATGCCGACCAAGGTTCCGAACGGGTCCTTGCACCTGAGCGCCACGAGAATGCCTCTCCAGATGAAATAGAGATAAACGAGCAGAAACAGAAGCGTGCCGGTAAAGCCGAGCTCCTCGCCGATGACGGAGAAAATAAAGTCCGAATAGGGGTATGGCAGATAGTGCAGCTTCTGTACCCCTTTGCCAATGCCCGCGCCGCCAACGCCGCCCTGTCCGAGCGCCGTCAGGGATTGGAGAATATTATATCCGGCCCCTTCGGGGTCCTTGGTCGGGTCGATGAACGCTTCGATCCGTCCTTTTCGGTAATCCTGATTCGCCGCCGCCTGCTCCGAATGGGGGGAGAGCGAGTCAATCACCATTTTTCCGCCCAGAACCAGCCCCGCACCCAGTACGAGCAGTACGATAGACCCCAGAATATGCTTGAGGCTTGCTCCTCCGGCAAAAATCACCAGACCGCTTGTCGCGACGAGAATGAGGCAGGAGCCGAGGTCCGGCTGAAGCATAATCAGTCCCGCGACGATGCCCACGATCACCATGACCGGAATATAGCCTGACCGGAGATCGCGCAGGCGTTCGCCTTTTTTGGTAACCAGGGCGGCCAGATACAGAATAATCGATAATTTGGCAAGCTCCGTCGGCTGGATGCCGAGAGTGCCAATGCTCAGCCAGCTTCTTGCCCCGTTGATCCGTTCGGTTGAGGCCACGAGCAGCAGCAGAACGAGAGTGATCAGGAATAGCGGCGCATACCATTTTTTGAACCGGCTGTAGTGAATATTCATGATTGTAAACATAACGGCGCATCCGAGCACAACCCAAACGAGCTGCCTCTTCACAAAATAAAGCGGATCATTCTTGAAGAACAGGCTGGAGCTTGAGCTAAAGACCATAATGAGACCAAAGCCGGCCAGCAGCAGCGTCAAGATTAACAGCTGAAAATCGGGTGTGCCCTTTCTGGGGCGGTTCTCTTGTTCTTTCATTCCTTCATCCCATTCATGCCTCTAGTAGTGTTCGTAATGCAAGTATTCGCTCTCCGGCAATATCCAGCACGGACTTCGGAACCGGCGACTCGTATTCCAGACCGTGGGGAAAGGTTGCTTTGCCAAGGTAAACGGCTTCAATTGCCAGTACGGCGTCCGGCTTCTCCAGCTTGCCCCGGGCCGTGCGGGTGTTAATCCGCAGAAAATAGACCCCGCCGCCCGTATGGTCCTCGATTTTGCAGTCATAGGTAGCCCTGTGGTATTCCCACTGCCAGCGGATGAAACCGGCTTTTTCAGCGCTCTCGTCAAGATATTGAAGCTCGCTGCGCAGTCCTACAAGACCCGTATTCTCAACAATCATTGCCGTGCCAACCCCCTTATGAAGTAAAGCTGAAAAAGGCAATCGACGATCTGGCTTTCGTACCGTATTCTACCTCATGATATTATGTTTGACTGGGCTATGCAAGGGCGGAAAGCCGGATGGAATACCCCGTTTCCGCCATTTCTGATACAATAAAAGCATACTGCTGCTATAGGGAGACTAGCCTTGCAGGCGGTTCTTCTCATACGAGAGCGGCTCAGGCGAAGGGAATGGATAATATGGAGCAAAAACCGATAGAAATGCTGCAGCCGGAAATGGTGGGGTGGCGCCGCTATTTGCATCAGCATCCGGAGCTGTCGTACCAGGAACGGGAGACATCGGCTTTTGTGGCTGAGAAGCTGGAGAGCTTCGGGATTGAAGTGAGGCGCAGCGGGGCAGGGTATGGCGTGGTCGGCATATTGCAAGGCGGACGGCCGGGCAAGACGGTAGTTCTCCGGGCGGATATGGACGCCCTGCCGATCCAGGACGAGAAGGAGTGCGACTATGCCTCGCAACAAGCCGGTGTCATGCATGCCTGCGGGCATGACGGGCACACCTCCATCCTGCTGGCGGCAGCAAGCTATTACAGCAGCCGCAGGGACGAACTGCGCGGCGAGGTGCGGTTCCTGTTCCAGCCTGCGGAGGAGGTATGTCCGGGCGGGGCCCTTGGCATGATTGGCGAAGGCGTGCTGGAAGGAGCC
>NZ_ASSC01000569.1 GCF_000520735.1 Paenibacillus forsythiae T98 | reverse complement strand
AAAAGCCGATGCATTTTATCGGCTACCGGTATTTAAACGATCATCAATTGCAGGTGTGGTTTGACAAAGGCCCCAGCAGCACAACGGCTCCCGGGCTTTTCCGGGTGTATCAGGGGACAAGCCCGTCCGGCGCGCTCTTGAATGTCGGGTCGTTGACTGCAAAGATGGAGGACAATCACACAGTATCCGGTCTTCCGAAAGGCGCGAGCTATATTTTGAATATGGATGGAGGCTCCTTCCAGCCGGGGCAGACCTATACGGTGGCCATTAGCGAAACGATACGGGCCAACAACGGCATAACGATTGGAGCGTTTACGCATAATCGGGATGCGGTGTTCTCGTTCTCTGTCCCGTCGGCGGGAGGAACTTATGATCCTTCCATCCAGCCCGTGGTCAGCTACTGGACGGACAACGGCGCCGCAGGTGTGCCTGTTGAGGGGAACCTGTGGTTTTCCGTCAGCGTTCCTGTAACCAATGCGGATGAAGTGAAGAGCGGCATGGTGCTGAAGGAGAACGGGGCGCAAATCCCGTTTGACCCGACCATCGACGGGAACAAGGTTGAAGGCGCGAGAAGCTACTCGCCTCAGGTCAACACAGACGGCACTTATTTCTTCATTCCTCTGACGAGCGGCGGCCAGGGCAACACGCTCTACGATTTGGCTCTTGGCGCAAATTATGAGCTGGAAATACCGGCGATGCAAACGGTCAATGGGCAGACGATTCCGGCCCGCACCATTGCATTTTCCACGGCGTCTCAGGATGTGCCGACTACGATCATTTCTCCAACGCCAGCGGCTTCGCTGGTGGATGGCAAGCTTCAACTCTCCTGGAGCGCCGTTGCCAAAGCGAGCGGGTATAACATTTACTACAGCACTGACCTGTACTGGGATTATCAATTAGTGAATCCGGCGCCAGTGGCGGACACGTCCTATACCATTGCCGGGATCAATGCCGGAACCTATTATTTCCGTGTTGCCGGAGTAAGCGAGGGCGGAGAGGGCGGTATTTCTCCGTATGTAGAGGGAATGGTGCCGGAGCCGCCTCCAGCCCCGGCCAATCCCGTGTGGACCAATGGAAGCCTGACCTATTCGGGGCTGACCTCGACTGGAGCGACTCTGCATTGGAGCGGAGCGACGGATGATGATGCCGTCACCGGCTACATTCTCTACCAGAATGGCGGCCGATTGACAGAGGGGACGGTATCGGAAGCAACCTACGCGGTAAGCAGCCTGACGCCCGAAACTGCCTATACGTTCAAGGTGGAGGCCCTTGACGCAGCGGGGAATGCCAGTACGGACGGGCCGTGGCTTCGGCTCATGACGCTCCCGGCCGGAGGGGGACCTGTGGGGGGAGCTTCCTCTCCCTCGGATACTACGCCTCCTTCGTTCCCGGCGGGCAGTACGGTAACTGCAGTAAAGACCGCCCAACTGGAAGCGGACATCAGCTGGAGCGCGGCGACGGACGACAGGGGAGTGACCGGCTACAGAATTTATCTGGATAATAACCCGGCTCC
>NZ_ASSC01000568.1 GCF_000520735.1 Paenibacillus forsythiae T98 | reverse complement strand
CGGCTGCCGTCCGGACGGAGAACGGGAACCAGATCTTCCGAGCCGGAGAGCAAGTAGACGTCCGATTCATCGGCGTCTTCATAACGGGGCAGTCCTTTGTCTGTTCTTCTGGTGATGGAAGGTATGGAAAGAGTCCAGCCGAAACCAAACGGGCCATTTCCGAGGCCGGAGTCATGCTGAAGTGAAATCTGGGGTCCGAAGCCGGAGCGGCCGGGGCTGAACGCAAGGGGAACGGTCATCGAAGCGGCGCCGGTGACCGGATTGGCGGCAAATTTCTCGGAAATGCCCCGTATCGCTCCGCCCCCCTTCGGAAGCGAAAGGGAAGGTGTGGAAAAAGCGTGCGGGCCTCCGGCATTCCCCCCTGAAGGCTTGTTGTCGATCAATAGCAATCCCTCCCGGCTTTTGGAGTGTGACCATCAATCGGATGAAGTATTTGTAAAATATACTATTCTATTGATAAAGTAACAGAGAGCGTTTTCAGCCGCAATACGGCTAAAGTAGGACACGGGATTAGTGCAGGTTGGCCCGTTTGGCCAAGCACCCGCGAGTTTCGACACCATGCGATACATGCGAAGCAGTCCTTTGTCCCTATCCGATCCGTATTATCCAGACATTCAGGATGGCAAATGTATCGCTGGACCCAAGCCTCCAATCGGGAACCCGGCCCACAAGCTTACCAGGATACCCGGAGATTCGCAGCTAATCGCGGTCAGCAACACGCAGAATCCAGTTTTTCAAATCGACGATTCTCGGGTGTTTCGGCTGCAAATCCGTTCCGGTAACAATAAGGGGGACAATGGAATCCGCCTCATGCAGCGAACCGTGCGCTCCTCCTCCGCGGTGAGCGGGAGAGCTTTCGCCGGCGAGTTCGTATCCCGGTTTCACCGTAACAACGACAAATCGTCCTTCATGGGAATGGAGAGCGCCGTATAATCGGGCGAGCACGTCCGGGTATTGTCCGTAGTTGATCCGATGTCCATGAAGCGAAATGTCCGCGAGATCAGGAGCGCCCGACAGCGACCACTTTTGCCCGTATTCATCTAAGAAAGGTCCACCCGGACGATAAGTCAACACGTTATTCCCTTTTCCTCCGCCCGTAAGCAGTACCGAATGATCCTGCTTTACCGCTATGATGTCGAGTTTGTCTTCGGCTTGCAGCTTTTTGACAAGCTCAGAAAGCTTCAGATCGGGCGATATGGCGTAAATGTAGGCCATCCGTTCGTTGGCGGCGACAACGACCTGATCATCTTGTCCGACAGGCCTGCCCAGCTTGGCAATTCGGTAACCGTTCAGAAGAGGGAGCAGCTCTACTTTAAATTCGTCCCGATCTCCCAGCACATCACTTTGAGCGCTGTCCCCCAGAATAATCCAGGTGGCATTACTCACCGCCTCGTCCCATGATCCGAACGCGCCCAGAACGTGCTGCAGCGCCCGGTCCGCCCTTTCAATACCTTTAAGAGCATTCGAGCCTTTCCGGTGATGTACGCTATCGTTTCCCGGAAAATACCCGATCGTTACTTCCGGAAGCTTCCCGTGCTTTACTAGAAAAGCAATGTCCCGCGCTGTGAATTTGTCGTTCATGCCATACTTTTCCCACAAAGCCGTATGGAGGCTGTTGTCCGGATTTAGGTGAGCGAATGCGGCAAGCGAGAACAGCTCCGGAGCGGTAATTTTGTAATGATCCGGCAGCCGTGAGGTATTCGCCATCGCTCGGGGTACACGCAGATCGCGCTGTGTTCTTCCCCGGTAAATAATTGCGTTGATCGAAGCCGAGTGTTTGCCTGCGTCGGCCAATTCCTCATGAATAGTCTTCACTCTTTTGCTTAACTGAACCTGGTTCATTTGATAAACGCTGTCCGTCAATACTTGCAGTTGGTCGATCTTCAAGGCTTCTTTTGGCCCATTGCCGTAAAAAACCATCCGCCTTTCACCGTCACTGTACCATACCAGCCCCGGAACATGATGCTTATCCGCATACACGCCCGTCAACAAAGTGCTGTCAATCGTTACGGACATGGTCGGGAATGAACTGACAACTTCAGGCGTGTAGCGTCCGTGATCAACAAGGTATTTTAGAGCGGGTGCCCTGCCTTGTTTCATTGCTTCCTGCAGCGGCTTGTCCATCAAGGAATCTATAATAATGACTACGATTGGCTTATTCCCTACTGCCTTTGACTTGAATTCTGATTGGGGCCGCACAACACCGTTCGTTTCTGATTTCGGATGACATCCGCCAAGGGACATGATTAACGTTAAGCCGATTGTCAAAATAACGGCAATTCGGGGACCTGAACCCATTCCATTTGCTGCTCTCATTCCGAACTTTTCTCCTCTCTATGGTCACACATAAATCTAAAAATGCCCGTTTGAGGATTTAATTATGCAGAATTTTGTTGAATTTTCCCGGCTTCAGCGGGTTAGATTATTGCCATTGAACAATACTACGAAAGATGGTGGCTAATTCTGATGACTTCCTCTTCACCGCAGCTTTATCACTGGTTCGTCCGCCCGAAATGGTTTACCAAAAAATATATTCACGATCAAATCCAACCCCGTTTTGCATTTAACGATAAAGTTGTACTTGACTTTGGTTCCGGCACAGGGGCCAATTGCTCGATGTTCAAGCCCCTCCATTATCTCGGTATCGACCCGGACGAGAGTCGTATTCACTACGCAAGACGATCCTATCCGAATTACAAATTTCATGTGCTCGAAAATGGCAAGGTGCCCGTTGATGATAAGTCTGTCGATTACATACTCATCATCGCCGTGCTGCACCATATTTCATCGGGCGAAATTACAGAGTATATGAAGGAATTCAAGCGGGTTTTAAAACCGGACGGAAACGTCATCGTTATGGAACCTTGTATGTGCCAAAAGAAACCGCTAAGCAATTGGTTCATGAATTTCTATGACAATGGCGAGTATATCCGGAACGAAGAAGAGTACATCCAGTTGTTTCGCCAGAATGAATTCAGCTCGCAGATAATCAACCGATTCCGAAAATGCTTGTTATATCATGAGCTGTTTTTCTCGGCCAGCCTTAAATAATCTCATCATGAGAAGAGCTTTTAACGAAAAGGACTCTGCTTGGCTGTAAAAAGCGGGCACGGGTCTTTTTCAATATATTCCTTTTCAACATATTCCCTTTAACGCATGACCTTTTGAGGAGGTAAACCTTTGCTTTGGATCGTTTTGGCTCTCTTGTTGTTCATCATCCAAATCGCATTCGTTATCATCATCGAATATCAGCGTCCGGGCAAAGCTGTGGTTTGGCTTATTGTTTTGTTCATTCTTCCGGTCATCGGTTTCCTGCTGTATTTATTTGTAGCGAAAGAATACCTTTGCCCTCCCGCTCTTTCGCGGACAGACAAGGGACGTTGGGACGGGTTAAAGGACGACCTCAGGACTCGATCCAGACAACGGGTATTGAAAGACCTGCACGGGAAGTTCATTGTCCAGGATGACAATTTATACGCATTGCTTAAAAACATACCGGTTGCCCCCATTACCGCTTGTAATGAAACGACGGTATTCGTAGAAGGAGAGCAAGCGTTTGAAGCCATGCTGGATGCGATTGCCGCCTCCAAGCATCATATTCATGTGGAATTTTACATTATCCGCGACGATCAGCTTGGTATCCGGTTTGAGCAATTGTTGATCCAGAAAGCGCAGGAAGGAGTGAAGGTACGATTTCTATATGACGGGATCGGAAGCCGCCAGTTAGGAAAAGCCTATTTGAAACGACTGCGGAATGCCGGGGTCGAAACGGAGTGTTTTTTTCCTCTGTTAACCTCATTCTTCCATAAACGGCTCAATTACCGAAATCATCGTAAAATCGTGGTGGTGGACGGCAACATCGGTTTTTTCGGCGGCTTGAATATCGGGGATGAATACTTGGGGAATGATCCGAAATTCGGCTACTGGCGGGACACTCATTTCAGCATAAAAGGCGATGCGGTGCTGTGGGTCCAATATACCTTTTTAAGCGACTGGCACCTGGTTACAGGACAGGTCATAACGGATCCCGTCTATTATCCGATACAGGACAGCCGCGGGAACGAGCTTGTACAAATCGTAAAGAGTGGCCCGGACGAGACGATTCTGGAACTTATTTTCTCCCTCGTCGTTTCAGCGAAGAAGCGGATTTTTATCGAGACGCCCTATTTCATTCCCGATCCCGGCGTATTATTGGCTCTGAAAACGGCCATCACAAGAGGAGTCGACGTTCGCATGATTATACCGGCTGTTCCTGACAAAAATCTGGTTTACTGCGCTACTCTGTCCTATGTCCAGGAATTGCTGCAGGCAGGAGGTCGGGTTTATGGCTACCGGAAAGGGTTTATCCATTCCAAACTGATTATTTCCGACGACCTGGCGCTTTCCGGCAGCGCAAATATGGATATACGGAGCTTTTGCAACCAATTCGAAATCAATGCGGTCTTTTTTGACGGGAAGGTTGTTGACCGCCTGCTACAAGATTTTTACCGGGATCTTGAGGTGAGCGAGGAGATTCTGCAGTCGGATTTCGAACAGCGAAGCATGCTGCAAAAAATGCAGAACGTCTTCGCCCGGTTGCTGTCGCCATTATTCTAAACCTGAGCATGACGCAGTAATCAGCAAGCCGCCCCGTCTCATGCAGTTTGTCAAAAATAATCTGCGCAACGGCAGATACACGCCATCATCCTAGGCACCTCTCGCTTCACTCTGGATGCGGCTCTCCGAAGTCTTGTCTGTTTCTGCCGTCGCCGCCTCATTCTCACCCCTGCCGCCTAGCTTGAACACGAGAATGCCGCCGATAATGACCAATACCCCAACCAGCTTCTGAAAGGTAAACGGAACCTTGCTTAGCCCCAGCCAGCCCAATGAGTCCCATACCAGGGCGGAGCCGAGCTGTGAGATGAGAACAATGGAGATGGCATACGTTGGACCGAGTAGCCTCAGCCCCAGAGTCAGACAGATCACAACCCCCACCCCGATTCCTCCGCTGAACCAGTACCAGGGCTTCATATTTTCCAGGCTGAACAGCCGTCCCCCTTCAAAGAGCAGACCGAAGGTCAGCGAAGCGGCAAAGCCCATCCCCAGCACCAGAGCCGTCGTCGCCCAGGAACCGGTATGTTCATTGACCTTGCTGTTAAACACATTTTGCATACTGACCAGCGAACCTGCGACGAGCGCGAGCAGCAGTCCTTGGATCATAAGCGATACACTTCCTATTCATAAATATTCTGGTTGGCCAGCGCGCTTAAGCCTTCCTTGTCCTTGACAAGAATGAACCCTTTCCTGCGTTCTATCAGGCCTTCCTCGCATAACTTTTGGATAATCCGGTTGAGATGGCGGTAGCTGGTTCCAATAAAGTTCGCCACATCGGTTAGTCTGAAGCTGTTAAGCTGCCCCGGAATCTCGGAGCCGGAATCGTCATAGGATACGGACAGCAGGTAGCTGGCCAATCGCACCTCCACCGGATGCATCAAATTAAAGCTCAGATAGTTGGACTTCACGTAAAACTTCCGGGTGATAATGCCCAGCAAAAAATTCAGCAGCGGCGGGTAGTCTGCGCCATATTTTTCAAGCATGCGATAAGGAACGCCAATCATATAGACCGGCGACACCGCCTCCACCGTATTGATCAGCGGAATCTGCTGGATATACTCGATTTCCCCGATCACCTCGATCGGCGTCTTGAAGGATATGATCAGGATTTTGCCCTCTGCGGAGGTGGTATACACCTTGATCTTGCCTTTGACCAGCACATACAGAAACTGGGGAAGCTCTCCCTGGGAACAGATCAGTTCACCCTGATCGAACCGGTACAGCGACAAATGCGGCAGCAATGCCTCATTAAATATGGATTCCAATTGATAAGTCTGTAAAAAAGAATGCAGCCGCTTGCGGTCCTGTATTTCTTTCATCATCCGCATTCATCTCCAGCCCACTAGCGTTACTCTCAACAATGAGGTGTAATCATATTATCAAAATTCTAGGATGATTACACCGGCGACCATCATTCCAAGTCCGATGAACTGCGGCAGCTTCATCTTACGCTTCACCACGCCGACCCAGCCGCTTGAGTCAATCAGAAAAGTCAGGCACAGCTGGGCGATCAGCACTGCGGATATCGTGAAGGTAACCCCGGCATTCCGAATGGCCGTGACTTCGCTGAATATAATGACAGCCGCCAGCGCGCCGCCGAACAGATATAAAGGCTTGACCTGCCTAAGCCCCCGCCGTCTGCCGTCCCGGACGAACAGGAGGATCAGCAAAGCCATAATGAACCCGGTGAACTGGGTAACGGCAGCGGCTTGCCAGGTTCCGACATCTTGACTGATCCGGGCATTAGCCACTCCTTGCAGCGTAATAAAGGCGCCGCCCAGCAGCGCAAGCAACAGCCCTCTCATTTCTTTTACCTCCCTTTTGATGTAAGCTCTGACTCTAATTAAAAGGGTTCTCCGAATTTTTGGGAAGGACATATGTCCCAAGAAAAAAAGACCGGGTATCCGGTCATATCACTGCGTCGAGTTCATCGCCTGAAGGCGGCTTGCGCGGGTTGAACACTTCCACGTACACACGGGTCGGAATACAGATAATCTGCTGATAGGGCTTGGAGATGAATCCCATATCGAGCGCGATCCGCTTCGGAGCGTCCGAATAAATCATCTGAATCCCATAATCGAAGGCCTTGAGCGTATTATGGCCAAACTCCGTCCGGATGTCGATAATTTGCACGTCCTTGGTCAAGGCAACGTTCTTGTACAGCTTCCCGTTCACGGTGATCCGGGCCATCAGCTCTCCCGGTTGGTAGGCGCTGTGGTCCATTTGGAGCCATTTGATCCCGTAAATCGAGGCTGCAATCAGCAGTCCCAGCAATATGATGTACAGATCTCCGCGTTTCATAATATCGATGTCTCCCGTTATATCAAAATAGTAATAATTACGAATAAGCTCAATATAAACAGAGCGAGATGAACTGTCAACACGAAAACGGATGCCGTCCTATATGGACAGCATCCGCAGAAATATATAGTTCAGATCGAAAAGCTCGTCTTCTTCAATTCTTCCGTACTGAACAGAATGTCGTAATCCGTGATGCCCTCATGCTGAACAAAATGCTCCGCAACCCTCCGGACGGATGCTTCATCCGGCCCGTGAATCATGGCGTACAGATTATAAGGCCAGTCCGGATGCGCCCGGCGCTTGTAGCAATGGCTGACTTCCGCATAGGCGGCCAGCCTTGGGCCTGCCTCGGGTATACGCTCCCCGGGAAGTACGCTGACGAACAGCCCATTGGCCGAGAACCCGGCTTCCCTATGCTTCAGAACGGCTGCAATCCGTTTAAGCGCTCCTCCCGCCTGCAGCGACTTGAGGCGCAGAAACATCTCTTCCAGGCTGCAGCCTGACTTATAGGCAATCTCGGTATACGGCTCGGGAAGCAGCGGCAGATCGCCTTGAAGCTCGCGGATCAGCTGAAAATCGGCAATCTCGATCTGGCACTGCTCCCGCTTGAAGCTTGGCCCCCTGCTCAGACCCTGACCCGGTGTAATGGCTGGTGCGGCAGCCTGTTCCTCCATATTCAGAAAGACCTTCAGCTTGA
>NZ_ASSC01000567.1 GCF_000520735.1 Paenibacillus forsythiae T98 | reverse complement strand
CTCCGGCCCCGCCGTTTCCCGGCTTGTCCGCTGCGCCCGGTGATGGAGGCAGTAGTAGAGGACCAGCGCCAGGGACACCATCATTCCGGCGGTGAAATACATCGTGCTGTAAGCCGTATGGGAGGCGACAAAGCCCAGAACATAAGAGCCGAGACCGAAGCCAAAATCGAACAGAACATAGAAGGTGCTGGTGGCAAGCGCCCGGCGGTGGCCGGGAGCTGCTTGAATAGCCAATGTCTGAAGGCTGGGGAGGATCGCGCCGTAGCCGAGTCCGATCAGGCCCGCCGTGGCCAGGAACTCCGGAGCGGAAGACGCCCGGCTGAGCCAGAGTATGCCGGCCATGAACACCAGAATGCCCGGATAGACGAGAACATGAGCCCCTCTGCGGTCAAACAGACGGCCGGTAAAGGGCCGGGAGATCAGCACCAGGGCCGCTAACACGATGAAGAAGTAACTGGCGACGTCCCCAAGACCGATCGATTTGGCATAGACGGAGATGAATGTCGACAGCGATGCGTAAGCGAAGGCCAGAACGAATCCGGACAGGGACACCGGCAGGGCCTTCAGCTCGAAGTAACGCTGGATATTCCAGTTGCCGAGCGTTTGCGGCCGGGGCTTATGGGAAGGAACGGGTGTCCAAATGCCGAAGATGCAGGCGATAACGGCAAAGGCGCTGATAGTGATGAATAGCATCCGGAAGCCGGCGTGATCGGCGACGGTCAGGCCGATGAACGGGCCCATAACCATCGCGAGGCTCATGAACAGCGTGAAATAGCCGATGCCTTCGCCCTTCCGGCGCTCCGGGATAACATCAAGCACGATCACCGAGGTGGCCGTGGCGGCAATTCCGAAAGCGATTCCATGGACGAAGCGCAGCGCCAGCAGAGCGGTATAGCCTTGAATGAACAGATACAGCAAGGAGCAGACGGCGAACAACAGAAGCGAGCCGACCATAAGCGCTTTGCGGTTAACCTCGTCGAGCCATCTGCCGGTGAGCGGCCGGATCATCACGGCGGCCATGACGAACAGGGTCGTTACCAATCCGATACTTTGCTTGCTCCCGTGCAGATTATCCAGAACGAATACGGGCAGCGTCACCATCAGAATATAAAAGGTCATGAAAATGAAAAAGCTGCTAAAGCAGATCTTCAAAAAATTCCTGTTCCATAAACGTTCCTCATTAACCAACTTAGATCTCTTCTTTCCGCAATTGTTATAACAACAATATGGGCGAATAGCTGGTTTGTCAATTTGCAGCATCACTGCGGCATCACCGGACCGGCAAGCTCAAAAAAACAAGTTGACCCTGACACTGGTGTCAGGGTCTATAATGAACCTAAACATTCTCATCATCCGGAGAGATTGCAATGAAAATAGGCGAGCTTGCCAAACTGACGGGCGTCAGCGTCCGGTCGCTTCGATATTATGAATCACAAGGTTTGATTTCGCCGGTCCGTCTGGCCAACGGCTACCGCGAATATTCTCCGCTTGCCGTGGAGACGGTGGAGACAATCAAGCTGTACTTGAATTTGGGACTTACGACAGAGGAAATCGCGGGGTTTCTGCACTGCGTGCTGAAGAACAAGGAGGCTTTCTGCGCGGAGGTGATGCCGCTGTATGAATCCAAGCTGAAGGAGATTGAGCGTCAGCTGCATCAGCTGACGCAGATCAAGCTTAATTTGGAGGAGAGGATGGCTTCCATCCGCCGGGAGCGCGAATTGAGCGGCGCAGAAACCTTAGCCAAAGCAGGAGAGGAAGGATTCTAATGGCGATTAAACATGCGGAAACACCCGAGGGTCTGAGGGAAGAGGTGGCGGCGGGAGGGCTGGTGCTTGTCGATTACGGGGCAGCCTGGTGTCCGCCTTGCCGAAATCTGCTGCCGATTCTGGAGGAGCTGGACCGGGATTACGGAGACGCGGTGTCAGTCATAAAGGTTGACTGCGACGAGCAGCCCGGGCTTGCCGCGGAAGCCGGCGTCATGAGCATGCCGACCGTCATCGTCTACAAGGACGGCCAGCCGGTGGAGAAGCTGATTGGTTTAAGCCCGAAATCAGTCTATACGGGTGTTCTGGGCAGACATTT
>NZ_ASSC01000566.1 GCF_000520735.1 Paenibacillus forsythiae T98 | reverse complement strand
AAAAGGCCCGCCGCCGACACGATAACCATGGCCATATTAACCGCGCCCGCGATGAACATGGCAATCAGGATGTCGATGAACTCCAGCTTGAAAATTCTCTTCTTCTCGGCATCGTTTCTGCCGACAATCCGGCTTTGGGTGAGCGACGAATGCAGATAGATCGCATGCGGCATGACGGTCGCCCCGAGAATGCCCGCCGCCAGCAGCACGCTGTCCACCCCTTGAAAGCCTGGCGTTACAATGCCATGGAACACTTCCCCCGCGTCGGGTTTGGCCATGACGACCTGGAAAGCGAACGCCAGCACCACGATCAGGATCATGGAGGCGATGCCCGCCTCAAGGGAACGGTAACCTCTCCGCTGCAGCTCAAGTATGGCAAAGGAGCCGGCAGCCGTAATGAGCGCAGCGGGCAGCATCGGGATGTCGAACAGAAGATAAAGGCCGAGCGCCGCTCCGAGAAATTCCGCCAGATCGGTCGCCATGATGACCAGCTCGCTCTGAATCCACAAGAAGAATGAAACTCCCCGGGGGAACCGGTCCCGCGCGACCTCCGGCAAATTGCGGCCGGTGGCGATCCCAAGCTTGGCGGACAAAGACTGGATAAGAACAGCCATCAGGTTGGAGGCTGCAATCACCCAGAGCAGAAGATATCCGTACTTTGAGCCCGCCGTAATATTGGTGGCGAAGTTGCCGGGATCAAGATAAGCGACCGCCGCGATAAAGGCAGGACCGAGGAACGGCAGAATTCGTCCGAGTCCTCTGCTCTTTCCCTGCATTGCTGAGTGGACGGCGAGAAGATCTCTTTCGTGTGACTGGGCCATGCCCAAAGGTTGAGTACGTTCCATCATATCTCTATTCCTCCCCGCCTGAAAATTAGCCAAGCTCATAAAAGTTTACCTAGTGCAACTTTCCTTAAAATTATTATATTCTCCTTTACCCAGATTGTAAACTTGCCCCAGCACCCAAAGCAAAAAATACCCAAAGCAGCGACATGGATTCGTCCCTGCGGTTTGGGTATCAGGAAAGAAATGCTTTAGAAGTACAGCCTGCATTGCTCCAGGGTCAGCGTCTTGTCTCCTTCAGGTCCCACATATAAACGGCCGCCGCCAGCAGAAGCCCGATAAAGGACAGCAGCGCTCCGAACCAGGGCAGCGTGTCCAGCCCCGCATGAGTGATAATGAATCCCCCGAAAAAAGCGCCAAAAGCGTTGCCGAAATTCAGCGCGGAATGATTGGTAGTCGACGCGAGCGCGGGCGCATCCTTCGCCAAATTCATAATCCGGATCTGGAGACCGGGCAGAACCCCGAAAGCGCCGACGCCCCACAAGAATATCGTGACGACCGCGAGCGCCGGAACATGAGCCGAGTAGGCAAAAAAGGCCAGAATAGCAGCCAGGTACGCGTAGAATCCAAGCAGCACGGGCATAAGCTTCCAGTCGGCGAGTCGGCCTCCCAGGATATTCCCCGTCGTCACGCCGACGCCGAACAGCACAAGAATAAGGGCGACGCTGCTCTCCGAGAACCCTGTAATGTCCTCCAGCAGCGGCGTAATATAAGTGAAGACCGTGAACAGACTGCTGCACCCCAGCGCTCCCGTCAGCAGAACAAGCAGCAGCTTCGGTTGGAGCAGCGCGCGAAGCTGGCGCGTCAGGCTGGACGTCTCCTCCGCCTTGATCGTAGGCACCAGCAGCAGAATACCGGCTAGCGACAGCACGCCCATCATAACAACGGCAACGAACGTCGCCCGCCAGCCCAGATGCTGGCCAATAAACGTCCCGATCGGGACGCCGATAATATTGGCGACGGTGAGGCCGGCCATCATTATGGAAACAGCGGCCGCGCGGCGGCCCGGCTTCACAAGACTTGCCGCAATGACGGAGCCGACGCCGAAAAAGGTGCCATGGGCCAGAGCGGTGAACAGTCTCGCTCCCATCAGTACGGTATAATTCGGCGCAAACGCCGCAATGCCGTTGCCTGCGGTGAAGAAGATCATCAG
>NZ_ASSC01000565.1 GCF_000520735.1 Paenibacillus forsythiae T98 | reverse complement strand
CAACAAACCACAGAATCAGCCCCGCCAGCAGGAAGCCTGCCGCCCAGCCAAAGCTGTAGATCAAATAAGGGAACAGCATATCGGAATAAAGATACGGCAGCTGTTCATTGGCCGCTCCGAAGCCGTGTCCCCACCATCCGGCGGAAGCAACAGCCTCAATCAGCTTGACATGAATATATCCTGCTCCATCGCTGAACATGGCCGGATTCAGCGCGGCGGAGAGCCTATCCGAGTAATAATCTGAATTCCATACGGCCAGCAATCCCGCCGAGGCCAGTCCCGCCGCTATGAGAATGACTCTTCTCCATTTGCCGGATAACCAGGCGAACAGAACAAGGGATACTGCTGCAAAAAGAACCAGCTCCGGAAGAACATGCCCCCGCCAATAAAGAAGGATAGGCGCTCCAATCAGCAAAATTGCCCGCCAACCATTGATCGGGAGCTTTCCGCCAGTCTGCCGAGTTCCGCTGCCTCCCCAGATCCCGGCCAGAGCGACGATGAGCAGATAAGGACTCCAGCCCATCACATCGATAGCAAAATTAAAGGGCAGAATTAACCATCGATACACCCCGTTTACCATATTCCTGCTGAATTGGACAGCCAACATCCCCGCCAATGTCAAGGCGTAGAGCGGCCAGGACAAGCTTCTCAGCTTGCGGTAATCGAGAACGGACAGCCCCAGCATCAGCAGCAGCGCCATGCACACATAAACAAGATGCCTTTCCCCGAACTGCGGAAGGTACGGATTGATTCGCGTACTCGCGTAGGAAGAAGCGCTCAAAGAGAACATTCCGACAATACCACTGACCGCAAACAATAAAGCTCCCGCCACCAGCCCCCAGTTCATTCTCGGTCTATGTATCCGATTCAGACTCTGACCGACGGTTGCGGGGTCGCCCATCTGCTGCATGGCCCACTGAACCGCTTCCTCCCGCACATATCCCTGACTCTCTCTTTCATCCGCCAGATCCTGGAGATGACTTCCCAGCTCCCTGCGCAGCTCCGGGTGTATGGAACGCGCTTTTACCTGTTCGCACACTTTTGCAAGATAAGGGCTCATTTCATGATAATCCTTCACTCATACTCCTCCTTCCCCGATAACGGAATCGACGGCATTACGGAACAAGGCCCACTCGGCTTTCTTCTCGTTTAATATTCTGCCTCCTTTGTCCGTTATCCGGTAATACTTCCGGTTCCGGCCGTTCACAGCCTCCCAATAGGCTTCAACCCAGCCCTCGCCCTCCATGCTGTGCAGAATGGGATAAAGCGTTCCTTCCTTGAGCGAAAATACTCCCTCCGATCGGCGTTCAAGCTCCCGCAGCATCTCGTAGCCGTACAGCGGCTGTCGGCTTAACAGCGTGAGGAGCATCGTACCGGTACTGCCCTTCATGAGCTCCTTGTTCGGTTTGATCGCCTTCTCCTCCTTTCATCGTCAAATGTGTATTTTTACCAATCATTATACCTATTGTTTCTATGCATAGCAATACTATGTATAAAAATAAAAAAATAAGCCGCCCTGCCATTTAACATGGAAAGGCGGCAAATGCTGTTGTTCCAGATTTCAGGAACCGGCGCCCTTATATTTCCTTACACCCCGGTTCCACACAAACAAGCCGATGCTTACGAAGATTGCTCCCATGACCGGCGTAAGCAGCGCCATCCGCGTCATCTCCTCACGCTGGAGGAACAATCCCGCCGGATAGACGCCGACAAAGGCGAACGGCAGAATCCAGGTCAGCAGCACCTGAATCGCCCGGTTGTACATCGTCACCGGATAGCGGCCGTAAGACTGGATGTTGTACATCAGCGGAATGATGCCGGTGGGCGCATCCGAATAAAAGGACAGCGCCGTCAGCGTCGTGTATATCCCCATATAAATGGCCGAGGCGCTGATCGTCAGCACAATTAATGCCGGAATCGTCCACCACTCGAACGGCAGCCCCATATTAAAGCCGCTGACCGCCATGATAAAGAGACCGATGAACGAGCCGATCAATGAAGGCGGGTCCACATTTTCCAGAAAAATCTGAAACAGATTGTGGGCGGGACGCGTCAGGATACGGTCCATTTCCCCCTTGACGATATAGCGCTCGCTGAAATTCCACATATTCACGAAACAGGCGAACACGCCCCAGGGCACCATAAAGAAGCCGTAAACGAAGACCACCTCGCTCTGGCTCCAGCCCACAAGACTGTTCGTGTGCATAAAGATGACGAAGATAAATATGAGATTCGTCACCTGGAACAAGAGATCCGAGAGAACCTCCACCCAAAAATCCGCGCGGTAGGTGAGCCGGGTCTTCATGTAATTTTTCAAATATTCGGACAGCAGTCCCAAATGGTACATATCTTGCTCAGCCTCCCTGCACAAACAGACGCTGCCGCGCCGCGCGGTATAACCAGAACAGCGGAATCAGCAGAATGATAAACCAAATGATTTGTATGCCAAATACGCTCCAGATCCCCACGCCCTGCACCCGTCCGGTAAAGACAGAGCCCGGCAGATAGGTAATCGCCTGAAACGGCAGCAGCTTGAGCACAGCCGACAGCCAGCCCGGAAACAGACTGATCGGAATGATCAGGCCGGAGAACAGATCGACAACGACGCGCTTCATCCGCATCAGGCCCTCGTTATTTTCCACGAAGAAGGCCAGCAGCCCGGTAATGATGTTAATCTGCGAATTGATCAGGAAGCTGAAGAACAGCATGACCAGGAAGCCGGCCCAGGCCGCCGGATCTTGCGGAAGCTTCACCGGAAACAGCAGCATGGCGAGAGCCATGCCCGGGATCATAAACAGCAGGAAACGGAACATTCCTTCTCCGAAGCCTTGCATCATTTTGGCGAACACGTAATTATAGGGCCGGATAAACTGAATGGCGATGCTGCCGTCACGGATATCCGTCGCGATTTCCCTATCGAGATTGTTGAAGTAGAACGCCCGGGCCATCCAGGATACGGCCACATAGGTCGTCATCTGCGCCGCAGTGAAGCCGCCCAGCGACTCTCCCTGACCGTAGATCGCTTTCCAGGTGAAGTAATTGACGCCGATGTTGAGGGAATAGATCAGAATTCCGGTGTAATAGTTCAGCCGATAGGCCAGCATGGTCAGGAAGCGGATGCGGATGAAATCGAAATACGCCTCCAGCAGCAGCCTTCGCTCCCCGCGCTCCGGCCTCCCCGCTCCCCTGTATCCCCCTCCCGGAGAAGCCGCTGCGGATGTATGCTCAGACATGTCCGGCTCCTTCCCGAGACGGCGCAGGAACCGCCTCTTCCGCAACATTCGCCGATCCGGACTGGTAGATGCTGCGGACGATATCATCCGTGTTCGTCTCGATGATCTTGATATCCGTGATGTCGGCTTGTCCGACCACCCGTCCAAGCACGTCCGAGACGTTCAGTTCCAGCGGAATCCATACCGTGGCGGCGAGATTGTTCTCGGCTGTCCATTTTACGGGCATACCTGCCGTTAGATGTTCCAGACGATCCAGCTTCGTGGCGGTTCCGAACTGGAAGGCCACTTCACGGCCGGTTCCCCAGCGCTGCTTCAGCTCATCCAGCCCGCCGTCGTAAATAATCCGTCCGTCATCGAGCATAATAACCCGCGAACAGAGAGCCTCAATATCCTGCAGGTCATGGGTCGTAAGCAGAATGGTTGTGCCGTGCTCACGGTTCATATCCTTGAGAAACGACCGGATTTCCGACTTGACGACAATATCAAGACCGATCGTCGGCTCGTCGAGGAACACGATGGACGGATTATGCAGCAGGGCCGCTACCAGCTCGCAGCGCATCCGTTGACCAAGGCTGAGCTTGCGGACAGGGCGGTTCAGCAGCTCCTGAAGCTCCAGTCTCTCTACAAGCTCGTCCAGTCTTTTCTTGTAGTCGGCCTCCCCGACTCGGTACACCTTGCGCAGCAGCTCGAATGATTCGATCACGCCGATATCCCACCAGAGCTGGCTGCGCTGCCCGAACACGACGCCGATGTTCCGGACAAACTTCTCGCGTTCCTCATACGGCACATAGCCGCCGACAGTCAGCCGCCCGGAGGTCGGGACGAGAATGCCGGTCAGCATTTTGATTGTGGTCGATTTTCCGGCGCCGTTCTCGCCGATATATCCGCAGATTTCCCCCTCCGGAATTTGAAACGAGATATCCTTGACCGCAGTCACCTCGCTATATTCCCGCTTAAACAAATCAACGAAGGCCCCCTTGAGGCCTCCGCGGTTTTTTTGCACCTTAAAGGTTTTTCGCAAATCCTGTACATCAATCGCTGCCATATTATACCTCGCTAAACGTTTAAGTTCATTCAAAAGCATTATAAAGGAACGGGCCTAAAAGCACCACCCTTTATGCAGTTAACCTTGTTATCTCGCCATAATCCCCGGCAGAATTTCCCCGTCCTGCGCTCCGAGATGGCCGGAACGGCTTACCTTTGTCCGTAAATATTTCTCGTTGAAGACCGAAACATCTCCCCACAGCGGCACACGCTTCACCGCGTTCATGCCGGCGGCCTTCAGCGCCTTCAGCTTCTTCGGATTGTTCGTGATCAGCGTGACCGGCTTGCTGCGCAGGCGCTGAAGCACACTGATGGCGTCCGCATAGCTTCTGGAATCATCCTCAAAGCCCAGCTCCAGATTCGCCTCCACGGTATCATAGCCCTCTTCCTGAAGAAGATAGGCCATCGCCTTGCTGAACAGACCAATGCCTCTTCCCTCATGGTTAGCCAGATAAAAGAGTGCGCCGGAGCCGTTCTCCACGATCATCTTCATCGACTGGTGAAGCTGGTAGCCGCAGTCGCAGCGCTTGCTGCCAAAGATATCCCCCGTATGGCAGATGCTGTGCATCCGAATCAGCGCTGTGTCGGCATGCTCGAAATCCCCATACACCAGAACGCTGGACTGCTGGCTGTCGGCAAGCTTCATCCCGGCCAGACGGCCGATCAGCTTCTCCGTCAGCTCTTCCCCCGCCAGCCCGGTCCGTTCTTCATTCGTCAGATGAAGCCAGCTGTACCATTTAAACGTAACGGTCTCTCCATCTAAATTGACCGGCAGCGTGATCGGTCCGACCAGAATATTAGCCGAATCGCTCCGTTCAATGGTTTGAATTTTATTCTTAAGTATGGAAACAATCTCGGGCTTGATCATGAGGGCACCTTCCTTAATTAATCGGATTTCGTCTCCATCGGCCGCTCACAGTGGAGTAGTCGGGTTAGTCAAAATTTAAGTAACTATTTGTAAGTAAGTTTATCATTGTAATATATATTCGTCAAGTTATAATATATAAATAAATTATAATGATTACTTATTGTAAGTCTATGTTATAATGAATGTAGAGGTGATGCGCATGAAGGATTTCGTAATGTGTCCCCGCTTTGAAAAAGCGGTTGATATGCTGAGCAAACGGTGGGTCGCGCTGATTGTATTTGTGCTGATCCCCGGTCCCCGCCGGTTTGGCGAAATCGAAGGCTGCCTGTCCAATCTCAGCGGCAAGGTGCTCTCCGACCGGCTGAAAGAACTGGAGAACGAAGGAATTATTCAAAGAACGGTATACCCCGAGATTCCGGTGCGGATCGAATATTCTCTGACCGCGAAAGGCACGGCACTGGCCCCTATTCTAAAAGAGATCGGCAGCTGGTCCTCGGAATGGGTTGAGCTTGAGCCGACCAGGTGAACAGCCGAAAGCGCCAAGAGCGCTTTATCCGCTCCCTCGCCGGGAGATGGATAAGGCGCTTTCTCAGCTTTCATATCCCTCCATGCAAAAACACAGCCCTTTCTTATTTCGAAAGGACTGTAGATTGTTGACGAATTCACGCCTATTCAGTGTCGATTATTCGGATAAATGACATCAAAATGGTAGGAATATACATAGTTATGACATATTATAGAATACTTTTATGGGGATATTACGGCATTCCATTGAAAAGGCACGAAAAATATAGTAATTTAAAAGAGACAACACTACTATTTATTTAAAAGAGAGGCGGAATTAATTATGGAAAGCATGTGTATGGAAATGATGATGTGTATGTGTATGGAAGACATGATGGCCAAGATGAACAGCATGAAAATGTGCATGGAAAAGATGTCTGGTATGAACATGGAGTCCATGAACATGGAAATGATGATGAAGAAAATGCAAGACTGCGATGAAATGATGACAATGTGCATGACTATGATGCGTGAATGCATGCCAATGTCCAAGTAATTCTTCGTAATTAAAGTCTTGGCTGAGCAGACCGCTGCAGGCCAGCTTTCTATATCTCATTACAGACTATCTTATAGTTGCAGCATCAGTGACGCATATGAATATATTTATCCTGAAGTTCCTTCGCCAATGAGATTCTCTCCAGTTTAAGCTCCCAGACCCGCTCTCTCCAGGCTCTCGCCTGAATGTCAGTCCCGCCTGTCCGCAGCTTCTCAAACAATTCAAGCAGAACCGCATTAATATCATCAAAGCGAATCCACATCTCTCTAACCTTCTGTTCACGTATTTCCGCTTCTGTCATGTTCTTCAAATTCTTCAAGGTAGTCAGCAGATCGGCCTGCCACTGGGCATCGCCTATTTGCTTAGCATAGTTATACAGGTCCAGATAATCATTGACAGACATCTCTATCTCTCCTCGCTTTCTTTATACCAAGTATTATACTCGGTATTATAGATATTGCAATACCTTTCTGATAAAAATATAAAAACCGCCCTCAAGAAGAGGACGGTCCGGATTGGCCGGGAACTCTCCCCAGCGGGAGGAAGAGCGAGAACATGCTGCCGCGGCCCGGTTCGGATGCCGTCTTGATATATCCGCCCTGCCCGGTGATGATTTTGCGGGTCAGATACAACCCGAGGCCGACGCCATCCGCATCCCGCACGTTCGACCCGCGGTGAAACCGTCTGAATATCGCGTTTAGTTCCTCCGGCGGAATGCCCAGCCCGTTATCCGCGATATCGATCCGGGCAAACAGGTTATAGGCTGTGAGGGTAAGGATAATGTTGCCGCCCGGCTCCGAGTATTTTACCGCATTATCGATCACGTTATAGACCGCTTCGGCCGTCCATTTGGCGTCATGGGAGAGCACAATGCCTTGTCCCCCCTTCCACTCAATGGTCACGTTCTTCATCTCTGCCGCCGGAAACGCCTGCTTGATCGCGGCGAGCACCGTATTGCCCAGGTCTCCGGGTTCCTCCCTGATGGATATAATCCCGGATTCCAGTCTCGACAGCTTGATCAGACTGTCCATCAGCCAGGCCAGCTTGTCGATCTGGCTCTTTAACCGGCGGCTGAACTCCAGACGCTTATCGGGGGGCAATCCGGCATCATCCAGCAGGCTGCTGTACATCGCCAGATTGGCAAGAGGCGTCTTGAGCTGGTGCGAGAGATCCGAGATCAGGGATTTGATCTCCCTGTTTTCTCTCGAATACCGTTCCTTTTGGACGGACAAGATGCCCGTCAGCTGAATCACCTGGCTCTGCAGCTTGGACAAAAGCGTATCCTCGGTCACGGAGAAGATCTCTTTATCCCGGCTGTATATCAGGGCCTGGATCATTTCCGAGAGCTGCGCAAGGACGAGTTCCATTTTCCGGCGAACGGAGAGCATGAATCCCGCGCAGATCGCGCCGG
>NZ_ASSC01000564.1 GCF_000520735.1 Paenibacillus forsythiae T98 | reverse complement strand
TTGGTATACGGAAGGTTCTAGCCATATAGGCGGGACTTTTCCCTGGAATGCTGTCATTGTTCACCCCTCTCTCTTCATTGGGTTTCGTCCTTGACGAAATCCCCTTTTTTTGTCCAAAATTATGTACGCTGTAGCAACCACGGGGATCGCCCGTTGGAAATGACAATGTTTGCGGTGTTTCCGAATCCTTCCGTTTGAAACTTGCCTATACGGGGGTACAATAGGAGTTAACAACTCCATTTGTAAAGGATAACCCACGATGAAGATGGCCAACCATAGAAATCTGGCAATCGCAATTTTGGCGCTGGCAGCGGTATCAGCTATTGTATTGCGGCAGCTTGAAGACAAGACCGAAACCGTCCAGCATCCAAACGCAACGCATCCGGCGGAGCAGGCCATTCTTCCGGCTAACGGCCAGACTCCTCCGTTCGAGAGCGGGGCCAAGGCTGGACTTCTGGCGCCCTCTTTTACGATTCAGGGTGAGAATGGCGTCTCTTATAGCGTCGGCGGAGCAAGGGATAAGGCTGTGCTGCTTAATTTTTGGGCTTCCTGGTGTGATCCCTGCCAGGCCGAAGCGCCTGAATTAAACCAAATAGCCGAGAAGTACAAGGATACGCTCGATATTTATGGAATCAATGTAACAAGCTATGATTACAAGGCTAATGCGGAGCGTTTTGTGAAAAAGCATAAGCTTGTCTTTCCCGTAATGTTCGATCTCAAGGGAGAGGTTTACGCCAAATACAATGGGAGCGTATTTCCTACCAATGTGCTGATCGACCGCAGGGGCGTCATTTCCGAGATTATTCTTGGAGGATTGACCGCAGAGCAGCTTGACGGGAAGCTGGAGAAGCTTATGCAGCAGAAGCGCTTGTAAGCGTAACATAACCATCACTATGTGAAAAAGAGCCGTTTCCGCGCTAAATGCGCAAGGGAAGCGGCTCTTGTGGCATACTAAGCGATCTGTTGCCGGCAAGCGTGACTTAATGATTGACCAGGCCGCGCTGTCCCAAATCCAAAAGATCGGTTACTTCCGGAGACATTTGACCGAGCAGGGCGTAGCGCATGCTGTCGACCAGCGCTTCCCAGCTTGCCTCGATAATGTTGGCGGATACGCCGACGGTGCTCCAGGTATCGCTGTAATTTTTGGATTCGATTAGCACGCGAACCTTCGCGGCAGTCTGGTCCTTCTCGTCCAGCACACGAACCTTGTAATCGGACAGGTGCATGTCTTTCAGCTGCGGGAAATGAGCCAGGAGCGCCTTGCGCAGCGCATTGTCCAGAGCATTGACAGGGCCGTTGCCTTCACCGGCGGTATAAAGAGTTTCGCCTCCAACCTTCAGCTTGACGAATGCTTCCGAGACAACAGGCTTCCCTGCTGATTTCTCCACGAGCATCTTGAACGATTCGAAGGTGAACAGCTCATTCATTTCGCCCGTCGCTTCTCGCAGCAGCAGCTCAAGCGAGGCATCGGCGCCTTCGAACTGGTAGCCTTGGTGCTCCAGATCCTTGATCTTGTCGATGACCTTGCGCGCCTGCTCGCTGCTCGGGTCGAGATTCAGGCCCATATCCTGGGCCTTGGACAGCACATTGCTCTGGCCGGCCAGCTCGGAGACGAGCACACGCTGCTTGTTGCCCACTAATTCGGGAGCGATATGCTCGTAGGTGCGGGAGTCGCGCAGAATGGCCGAGACGTGAATGCCGCCTTTATGCGCAAACGCGGCGCTTCCCACATAGGGCTGGTTCACAGGCATATTGACATTGGCAACCTCGCTCACATAGCGGGCTGTATTCGTAAGCTGCGGCAGAGAATCGCCCGGAATGCAGCTGTAGCCCATCTTGAGCTGAAGTGTCGGAATGATGGAGCAGAGGTTGGCGTTGCCGCAACGCTCGCCGTATCCGTTGATCGTTCCCTGCACCTGCCGGGCGCCGGCTTCGATGGCGCTGAGCGCATTGGCTACGGCAAGCTCACAGTCGTTATGGGTGTGGATGCCAAGCGGCGCCCCGGGCAGACGTAGAGCTAAAGAGGAAATGATGTCCCGAATTTCATTCGGCAGGGTTCCTCCGTTGGTATCGCACATTACGAGCCAATCGGCTCCCGCTTCACGGGCGCGGGACATGACCGCCGCAGCATACTCTGGATTATTCTTATATCCGTCGAAGAAGTGCTCGGCGTCAAAAATGACTTCAAGTCCTTTGCTTTTTAAATAAGCGATGGAGTCGCCGATCATGGCGAGGTTCTCCTCAAGGCTCGTTTGCAGGGCGGTATGCACATGGAAATCCCACGATTTGCCGACCAGCGTCGCAGCGGGCACGCCCGCCGCTATGATGCGCTGGAGATTGTCATCCTGGTCCGCCTGCGAGTTTTTGCGGCGCGTGCTGCCGAATGCGGTAATTTTGGCGTTCAAATGAAGTTCTTTTACTCTTTTGAAAAACTCGATATCCTTCATATTGCTTCCAGGAATGCCACCTTCAATATAGTGCACACCCAGATCGTTGAGCTTCTTGGCGATTTTCAGCTTGTCGTCGGCCGACAGACTGATTCCTTCGCCTTGGGTGCCGTCGCGCAGCGTTGTATCGAAGATGGATATGGACTTAGACATGTGCGTCCTCCTAAAAGTTTTATTAGCGCAGCTTCCGGGCACGTACTTCGCAAAACTGGCTTCGGAAGCGTGAATTAGCGGGAATGAATTTTTATATTATAGCATTATTACGCTGGAATGTAACAGAGAACTCATACATTAAAATTTAAATTCCGGCAAAAATGTGTGGAAATTACGCGTGTATGCGCTTCAAGCCGGATTGACCTGCAAATTGGAGAACGGTATGCTAAAAATTAGCAGGGACATGAGCGCTGTGCCAGCATTGACTATGAAGGAAGAGGGCAGACATGAGTGATAATGTGGACCGGTATTATCCCGCCAGCGGCCGGGTTATATTGCATGTGGATATGAATGCCTTCTACTGTTCCGTTCATGAGGCCGAGAATCCGGAAGCTTATAAAGGCAAGCCGACGGCGGTGGCCGGAAGCGTGGAAATGCGCAGGGGGATTATCGTCACCTGCTCCTATCCCGCAAGGCGGCGCGGCATTTCCACGGGCATGCAGGTGCAGAAGGCTCTGCGGGTATGCCCCGAACTCATTGTCATCAAGCCGGATTTCCATCTCTACCGCCGTTACTCGGCGGCCTTCATGCAGATTGCCTACAGCTATACGCCGATGCTGGAAGCAGTATCCATCGACGAATGCTACCTTGACATTACGGGATCGCGCCAGTTCGGCACCCCGCCGGAGATTGCCGGCGCCATTCAGACGCGAATCATGGACGAGCTGGGATTGCCTTGCTCCATCGGAATCGCGCCCAACAAGCTGCTCGCCAAGATGGCCTCGGATTTCAAGAAGCCGAGCGGTATTTCGATCTTGAGGCTGCGGGATGTGCCGAGGCTGCTGTGGCACAAGCCTTGCGGCGAGATGTTCGGAATCGGCGCCAAGACGGCGGATAAGCTGAAGAAATTGGGCATTGGCAGCATCGGTCAATTGGCTGCGGCGGATGAAGGCATGCTGCTTGACACCTTCGGCGTTCTCGGCTCCTGGCTCAAGCGCGCGGCGAATGGCATTGACGACTCTCCGGTGAATCCGCAGCGGGAGCAGAGCAAGTCCATCGGGCACACGACGACGCTGCCCGGCGATATCTCAGGGATAGCCGAAGCGCGGCCGGTGCTGCTCGCATTAAGCGACCAGGTGGCAAGAAGGCTTCGCAGACAGAAGCTCGTCGCCTCCGGCGTTCAGCTTACCGTGCGGACGCCCGATATGAAGACCATCACCCGCTCGCGGCAATTGGAGATTCCGACAGAGACGGCTGAGGATATCTATAAGACGGCCTGCGCGCTGTTCCGGCAGCATTGGGATGAAGAGAAGCCCGTCCGTCTGCTCGGTGTGACGCTGCACGGCTTAACTCCGAAGGAGGATTCCGCCATCCAGCTTGATCTGTTCGATTACGAGCGGCAGCCAAAGAAGGAATCACTCAACCAGGTCATGGATATGCTGCGCAACAAATTCGGCGAGAATGCGGTGCTGACAGCAGGGATGCTGGGCGATCCGCACACCGGCCTGCTGCGCAATCACAAGGCGCGCGGGACCTCGCTGCAAAAGGATCAGCTAAGCCGGCCGCAGCAGGATGAGGAGTGACAGAATTCAAGCGGTTACGACAAAAGCGCGGGAATACGGATTGAAATTGCCGACTTTTTATATTAATATGACAAAGAAACGACACTCGTCCACCAAGGAACGACAATCTTTGGAATAACAGCCTGCTTTGTGCGGAGCTGATGATTAGTAGGAGGCAGACGAATTATGGCTAAGTACACTTGGGTTGACAAAGATACCTGCATTGCATGCGGAGCTTGCGGCGCTACGGCTCCCGACATTTACGATTATGACGATGAAGGTCTGGCCGAGGTTATCTACGAGGGTGACGCTAACCGCGGTGTGACGGATATTCCGGAGGATTTATTCGATGATCTGCAAGATGCGGCAGACGGTTGTCCTACGGATTCCATCAAAGTCGCGGACGAGCCTTTTAGCAAGGAAGGCTAATTCTGCCGGTTGCGTATTCATCCAATGGGTTCATCAAAAGACACCCCGTTTCACAGATTTTATTGTGAGCCGGGGTGTCTTTTTGCGGTTTCCGGTCCGATATAAAGTATAAGTGTTAAGCCTGTTCCAACCATACGGAGGAAACGATGAAAAATTCACAATACCTCAAGCAGTATGTGCAGATGCATCCCGACAATAAAATGGCGTGGTATCTGCTGGGCAAGGAGTATAAGAAAAGCGGGCAGGAAGGCAAAGCCAACTACTGCTTTAACCGGGCCGGTGGCGTGTTTGAGGCCTTCGAGCAGAGCAAAGTGCCGTCCGATATGCTGCGCGAGTATGAAGAAGGATTGCTGAGGACGGCCCGTGAGCGGGAGCGGCGGACAGGCCGGGTCCGCAGATTGCTGCTACTGGTCTCGCTGCTGCTGCTCATTATGATGCCGGCAGCGGCCAAGGCGCCGGGCAACGGCTCCATTCAGCAGGCGGTCGGACCTGAGAGCCTGCCGAATACCATTCCGGCCGCGCTGTCCGAAGGAAGCTCTAAGCGGGAGAAGGCGGGCGGTTCTTCGGCGGATACACTGTTGTTCACGGCGCGGGAGGCTGGAGGCGCGTCTTCCGGACGCGATTTGGCCGAGCTTCTCGGCAGCGGAGATGGCAAAGTCCCTTCCCTTACAGCTGTGCTTGGCATGCAGCGTTCGGGAAGATGGCTGCTCTGGAAGGAGCGGCTTCCCGTGGAATATACCATG
>NZ_ASSC01000563.1 GCF_000520735.1 Paenibacillus forsythiae T98 | reverse complement strand
GCGGCCCGCCTGCACTCATTGCCACGGCTATCGCCCCCGTCCCGGAACGCATGCCGGAGCTGCTGCTGGCGTCCATGGTGCTGGGCGGCCGTCTGCCGATGGTCAAGGACCCGATGGGCGGCCACCGGATTCCGGCGGAGGCCGAGTTCGCCATCCGCGGACTGGTTCCGCCGCATGAGCGCAGGCCGGAAGGCCCGTTCGGGGACCACTACGGCTACTACTCGCTGAAGCATGACTTTCCGGTCATGCATGTGCAGCGTATGTGGCACCGCAAGGACGCCATTTATCCGGCGACCATTGTCGGCAAGCCCAGGCAGGAGGACTACTACCTTGGCGACTTCCTCCAGCGGCTGCTCTCCCCGGCGTATCCGCTTGTGATGCCGTCCGTTCGCTCTCTGTGGGCGTACTCGGAATCAGGCTCCCATACGCTGGCATCCGCCGTCGTGCGGGAGAGCTATTCGCGCGAAGCGCTGGTATCGGCCTTCCGCATTCTGGGCGAAGGGCAGCTGTCCCTGACCAAGTTCCTGATCCTTACGAACGAGCCGGTGGACCTGTCCGATTTCCCGGCGCTGCTGGAAACGGTGCTGGAGCGGTTCGATCCGGCGGTCGATCTGTTTATTTTCAACAAAACATCGCATGATACGCTCGACTACACCGGCCAGCGAATGAACCACGGCAGCAAGGGCGTCCTGATGGGCATCGGCGGCAAAATCCGCGAGCTTCCGCGAAGCTACGAGGAAGGCATTCTTCCGGGCATTCATGCGGCGCTGCCTTACTGCGGCGGCTGTCTCGTCGTTTCGGGCGCTGCCTATACGGAAGATCCGGAGCTGCCGCAGCGCCTGGTGAGCGCCCTTCGGGAGAGCAACACCTCCTGGCCTTTGGTTATTCTGGTCGACAATGCTACCGAAACGGTGAAGACGCAGACTTCTTTCCTGTGGACGGTATTTACCCGCTTCAACCCGGCGACCGATATTTTTGCCGAAGCTGCGGTGAAGAATCATCATATCGGCTACGAGCTTCCCATCGTTATCGATGCCCGGATGAAGCCGGGATATCCGGACGAGCTGTTCCCAAGGGAGGACATCGTGGAACGGGTCGACCGCAACTGGAAGAACTATTTCCCTACGGGCATTGTGAATTAAATATACGTTAGCGCTGAGCGCGTAAGAGGAGGACGGGTTATGCTGCGGACTATACTGGGGGAGCCTCCCCGCGAGAACAGCGGAGTGCTGGCGGACGCCGTGGAACAAATGGCCCTCACCGTATCGATGCTGCGCAGGGAAATGAATGCCGACGAAGACCGGGACCATGAATACCGGAAGCTGGAGATCTGGATTCGCGGGCTGATTTCTTCGCTTGACGAGCTGGAGCAGAGTTTGTTCGCCGCAGCCTTTTTTCGCAAATCGGTGAAGGCGGGCTATATGGACGAGATGTCCGTCAGCGAACAGGGGGACTATGCGCGTTACGTTTATTTTTACAAGAACGGCTTCATTCGCGTCTTCTCCCTGCTGGACAAGCTTGGCACAGTGCTGAACACGCTGTACGATCTGAACACTTCAAGGGTAAAAGCTCATTTTTCCTATTTTACTGTGCTGCGGCGTTTTCGCTCTACCAAGAGGCACAGGGAGCTGTCCGGCAGGCTGGAGGAGATCAAAGATTCGTACCGCGACCCGCTGCAGAAGCTGCGAAGCCGCCGCAACGCCGAAATCCATTACATGAACTCCGAGATGCAGGACGATCTGTGGCAGCGGCATCAAGGTCTGCATGATAAAATCCGGCTTGAGGACCTCGACGAGCACCTGGAGGATCTGCGCCAGGGTCTGGAAATGGTCTGCAAAACTTTGGTTGAAGTGTTCCGCTACAGCAATGAACAGCCCGGCCGGAGTCTCCAAAATCGGCCTGACATGGGTTCAGGCGCTGGCTTTCAGCAGCAGTAACAGGGAGGAAGCGGAGGAAATACCAAGGCTCCATCAGCCCGGCATTCTGCCCGCTATTGAAACAAATCCCGCACAGTCCGTTTCGGGCCGTGCGGGATTTTGTTATGTGCGCAGTTGCGTCATTGAGCGCAGTTACGTCATATCAGGTTGTAGTGATATATAAAATTTTATATAATATCGGTTAGGTCAGGGATTGAACAGAACCCATCCCGGCCATTTGCCTAAGCAAATAACCGGGATGGGTGTGCGCGATCATTAGAATACTTGAACGACTTCCTCAACACCTTCAACCTCTTCGACGAGCGCGCGTTCGATCCCGGCTTTCA
>NZ_ASSC01000562.1 GCF_000520735.1 Paenibacillus forsythiae T98 | reverse complement strand
TCGGCAAGTCTTCGGGAGGGGCTGCCGGTCAATATTATGGAGGCTATGGCCTGCGGCCTGCCGGTCATCGCCACAAGAAACAGAGGCCATTCGGAGCTTGTGAAGCACGGGGAGAACGGGTATATCGTCGAGCAGGATCAGGAGGAGCTGTTCGCGGAGCATATGCTTGGCCTTTGCCGCTCTGCGGAACTGCGGAGCAGGCTGGGCGAGCGAAGCGTGGAGCTTACCGGAGTCTATAATTTGCAATCGGTCGTAGAGGAGCTTGTGTCCATCTATTCGGGGCATATGAGAGAGGATGGGGGCTATGAGGCCGGAAATCAGTATCATCGTGCCCATATATAACATGGAGGCCTATTTGCCCAGATGTCTGGACAGTCTGCTGGGCCAAAGCTTCGGCGATCTGGAGATCATCGCGGTGAACGACGGCTCGACCGACGGCAGTCTCCCCATCCTCCGGCAATATGCGGACAGGGACAGCCGCATCGTTCTCATCAACCGGAGCAACGGCGGCGTCTCCTCCGCCCGCAATGAAGGGATGGGGCAGGCATCGGGGAGGTACATCGCCTTTGTCGATCCGGATGATTGGGTGGACATGGAGATGTTGATGGCGATGCGCCAGGCGGCGGAGCGGGAAGCCGCGGATATCGTCATGTGCACGTATGTACGCGAGTTCGGCGGCCACGCCAAAGAGAAAGCATTCCCGCTGCCGGATGGCCGGGTATACCGGGGGGAAGAGGTTCAGGAGCATATAACAAGGCGACTGTTCGGCCCGCTGGGAGAAGAACTGGCGCAGCCGGATTATCTGGACGCCTGGGGAACAGTGTGGGGCAAGCTGTACCGCGCGGATCTGATCGGGAGAGCCGCCGCCTCTTTTACCGACCTTGAGGTGATCGGGACGAATGAGGACTCGCTCTTCAACATTCATGTATGCCATTATGCCCGCTCCTTCGTCTTTCTGAACCGCCCGTTCTATCATTACTGGAAATCCAACGCCTCGTCCATTACGTCCCGTTACACCCCCCGGCTGGAGCGTAAATTCAGCAAGCTGTACGGCCACATGCGCTCCTTCATCGAAGAGCATGAGCTGCCGGCGGAATATGCCCGGGCGCTCCGCAACCGGATTTGCATCAATACATTGGGACTCGGCCTCAACATTATTGCTAAAGACAACAGGGTCTCGCCGCTCGCCAAAATCAGGGATATCCACTCGCTTGTCTCCAGGCGGGAGGCCCGTTCGTCGTTTGAGGGATTTGAGCTGAGGTACTGCACCAAGGCGTGGAGAGTCTTTTTTCTGCTCGGAAAATGGAGGCTGGCGCCCGGGATTTATCTGATGCTGAAAGTGATCAACCATTTGCGAATCAAGAATACGAGAGGTGTGGACAATGGAACCCGTTCGAATTCTTCAGGTCGTCACCATGATGAACCGGGGCGGACTGGAGACTATGCTCATGAACTATTACCGTCAGATGGACCGCGGCAGCATTCAATTTGATTTTATGGTTCACCGGCTGGAAAGAGGGCATTACGATGATGAAATCGAAGCGCTGGGCGGGGTCATTCACCGAATGCCGCCAATAAGACCGGGAAATTACCGGATTTATTTCAAAAAGCTGGCGGAGTTCTTCCGTGCGCACCCGGAATACCGCGTCGTCCATTCCCACATCAACGAGAACAGCAGCTTTGTTCTGCGGGCGGCCAGACAGGCCGGAATCCCGTGCCGGATCGCGCACAGCCATCTAAGCGATTTAAGACTGGATCTGAAATTCCCCTTCCGCGTTTACGCGAAATACACCATGAAGGATCATCCCACCCGGTATTTTGCCTGCTCGAAGAACGCGGGACGCTGGCTGTTCGGCAAGGGAATTGAGGAGAAGAACGATCTCATTGTCATGAATAACGCGATCAGCCTTCAGGACTTCGCATTTGACCCTTCCGCGCGGGAACAGGTGAGAGACGAGCTTCAGGCGGGTGAGCGGCTCGTGATCGGCCATGTCGGCCGATTCAATGAGCAGAAGAACCACTCGTTTCTGCTGGACATCTTTCACAGCGTCTACCGGAGGAACCGCAACGTGCTGTTGGTGCTGGTGGGAGCGGGACAGCTGGAGCCTGTGATCCGGCGAAAGGCCGAAAAGCTGGGATTGGGAGAGCATGTCGCCTTTCTGGGCGTCCGTTCGGATATTTCGAGGCTGATGCAGGGCATGGACCTGTTCCTGTTCCCTTCCCTGTATGAAGGGCTGCCTGTCGTTCTCGTCGAAGCGCAGGCCGCAGGGCTGAGATGCATTGCGTCCGGCGCCATTACCAGGGAGGCCGATTTGACGGGCAGGGTGCAGTTCATCGGCTTGCAGGAATCCCCGGACCATTGGGCGCGGGCGGTGCTGGATTCATCCTATGAACATGCGGATACATCGGAGCAGCTGCGCCGAAGCGGATACGACTCCGCCAAGACAGCCGAATGGCTTGCTTCCTTCTACCATGCGGCGTGGCGGCCAATTCTGAACCCGAGGTGAGCATCATGGTTCCTTCGCTTACGGTCTTTACCCCGACTTACAATAGAGCGCATACTCTCCATCTATGCTATGAGAGCCTGATCCGCCAGTCCTGCAAGGATTTTGTCTGGCTGATTATCGACGACGGCTCCACCGACCGGACCCGGGAGCTGGTAGAGGGCTGGATCAGCGAAGGAAGGATTGTCATCCGCTATCACTACCAGGACAATCAGGGCATGCACGGCGCGCATAATGCGGCCTATGAACGGATGGATACGGAGCTGAACGTGTGCATCGACTCTGATGATTATTTGGCCGATAACGCGGTGGAGCGGATTCTCTCGTTCTGGAGGCGGCATGGAAGCGAGCAGTATGCCGGCATTGTCGGGCTGGACGCCTCGCCGGACGGGGAAATTATCGGGAGCGCCATGCCGGAGGGGCTGAAGGCGTCGACGCTGAGCGGACTTTATGCCAAATGGAAGGTCAAGGGCGACAAGAAGCTGGTGTACCGTACCGCCGTGACAAGCGGCGTACCGCCGTACCCGATTTTTCCGGGCGAGAAATACGTTCCGCTCACCTATAAATATCTGCTGATTGATCAGCAGCTTCCGCTGCTGGTCATGAACGAGGTGCTCTGCCATGTGGAATACCGGGCGGACGGTTCGAGCCTGAACATGATCAGGCAGTACCGCAATAATCCGCAGGGCTTCGCTTTTTTTCGGAAAGTGGCGATGGTTTATGCGCCCTCCTTCAAGGAAAGGCTGCGCGAAGCGGTCCATTACGTGTCCAGCAGCCTGATAATGGGCAACCGCAGGTTTGTGGCGGAATCCCCCCGCAAGGCGTCGACGGTGCTGGCGCTTCCGCTTGGAGTCCTGCTGTATCTGTACATTCGACGGACGCAGCGCCCGGGCCCGGTTATCGTCCAGGAAATGACGGGGAGGATCAGACCGGTTCAGGAGAGTGACTCCCAATGACCGTATTGTGGATTCACTTGGCATTTGCTTTTATGCTCTCGCTTTCGGCCAGGTACTTCTCCACTCCGAGCCTGTCTCTTCCCGCAGGCGTCAGGCCGAATCGTCTCCTGGTTCTGATGACGGCCCTCTGGTTCTGTCTCATTTCCGGGATTCGGAACAATATCGGCGATACGGAGATGTATGTCCATTCGTTTCTCACCGACAATTTCACCTGGCAGTATGTGTGGACCAACGACGATATCGGCTTTAATATTTTTCAAAAAATCCTGAAGCTGTACACGAATGATCCGCAGTACATGATTCTGATTACAGCGCTTGTCACCAACATGCTCATTATGACCATGCTGTATAAATATGCGCGGCTGTTCGAGCTGGCCGTGTATATCTATATTACTTCCGGCGCGTTTATCGTCTCCATGAACGGCATCCGGCAGTATTTGGCGACCTCGATGGTGTTCGCCGCGACGAAATATCTGTTTGAGGGGAACTGGAAGAGATATATCCCGGTCGTTCTGTTCGCCTCTCTGTTCCATCAAAGCGCGCTGATCCTGATTCCGATCTTCTTCATCGTGCGGAGAAAGGCCTGGACCACCTCGACCCTGCTGCTGCTCGGCGTCGCCGTCCTGATCGTCTTCGGGTACAGTCAATTTTCGGAAATGCTGTTCTCGGCGATCAAGGATACGCAGTACGGCGTGTATCAGAGCTTATCGGAGGGCGGCGCCAATGTGGTGCGGGTGGCCTTCTACGGATTGCCGCTGATCGTCGCCTATCTCGGCAGGGAGAAGCTGAGCGCGCAGTTCAAGGATATTGACGTAATTGTCAATATGTCCCTGATCGGATTTGTATTGATGCTGGTCGCTACCCAGAACTGGATTTTTGCCAGACTGGCGATCTATTTTACCGTCTACCAGATTTTGCTTACGGCATGGATAGTGAAGGCGTTCCGCAGAAAGGACCAGAAGCTGGTGTATCTGGTTGTCCTGGTTGTGTATCTGGTCTATTTCTTCTATGAAAATGTGATCACGCTCGGTATTGATTACAGAAGCGATCTTATTCCCTGGTTCAACTAAGGAGGCGGACAGATGAATTCTTCGAGGAAGATCCCCGAAGTGGTCCACTACTGCTGGTTCGGCCGCGGCGAGAAGCCGGGCAAGCTGCAAAAGTGCATCAAGAGCTGGCACAGGCATTTGCCCGGCTTTCAATTCGTGGAATGGAACGAGGATAACTTCGACGTTACGGTTAACCGGTATGCGAAGGAAGCCTATGAACACCGAAAATACGCGTTTGTCAGCGACTATGTTCGGCTGCACGCTTTATACACCCATGGCGGAATCTACATGGATACGGATGTTGAAGTGATCCGGCCGCTGGATCGCTTTCTGGAGCTGGAGGCTTTCTCGGGATTCGAGGATGAGCATTACCTGCAATCGGGCACGATGGGGGCGGTGGCCGGCCACGGCTGGATCAAGGAGCTGCTGGATTATTACGAAGCCCGGAGCTTTCTTCTGCCGGACGGCTCTCCGGACACCACGACCAACACGGCGGTGATCAGCGAAATCTGCATGCGGCACGGTCTAAAGCTTAACGGACAATATCAGGTGACGGAGAACGGGGTAACCTTCTATCCCCGGACGTACTTTAGTCCTTACGACTACATTAACGGCGGGAGCTACCTGACGGAAGACAGCTATCCCATCCATCATTTTGCGCAGTCCTGGCTTCCGCTTCACGTCCGCATCCGGAGCGGCGTGAAGCGGACGGTCAGCCGGGTGGTCGGGCCGGAGAATATTGCAAGAATGCGGAAGATGTTCTCATAGGGGGGATTGGGGTGAAAAGGGTATTTGATCTGGCGGTGTCGCTGGCGCTATTACTTGCGTTGTCGCCGGTGATCGCGGGTACGGCCTTGCTGGTGCGGATAAAGCTCGGTTCGCCGGTCCTGTTCAGGCAGCGACGGCCCGGACTGCACGGCAAGCCGTTCGATGTGTATAAATTCAGGACGATGACGGATGAGCGGGACGATTCGGGCGAGCTTCTGTCCGACCATATCCGGCTTACGCCGTTTGGACAATTCCTGCGAAAATACAGTCTGGATGAGCTTCCCCAGCTGTGGAATGTGGTCAGGGGCGACATTAGTCTCGTCGGTCCAAGACCGCTGCTTATGAGCTATTTGCAGCTGTATACGGAAGAGCAGGCCCGGCGTCATCTGGTCAAGCCGGGAATTACCGGATGGGCCCAGGTGAACGGGCGGAATGCGATTTCCTGGGAGGAGAAGTTCAGGCTCGATACCTGGTATGTCGATCATTACAGCTTCGCTCTGGATCTGAAGATCCTGGCGATGACCCTGCTTAAAGTCATCCGATCCGAAGGAATCAGCAGCGGAAATCATGTCACGATGCCCGTATTTCAGGGGGGCGTGAACAAAGAAGAAGGAAGTCGAGGTTGATAGGCATGGCAAATGAGCGGATTTTTCTGTCCCCGCCCCATATGAGCGGACGGGAGCAGCTCTATATTGATGAAGCGTTTGAGACGAACTGGATTGCGCCGCTCGGCCCCAATGTCGATGCCTTCGAACGGGAGATCGCCGAATATACGGGAGCGGGCGGTGCCGCCGCCCTGAGCTCGGGCACGGCCGCCATCCATATTGCGCTCCGGCTGCTGGATGTCGGGCCGGGGGACCGGGTGTTCTGCTCCACCTTTACCTTCGTGGCGAGCGCAAACCCGGTATGCTACGCCGGAGCCGAGCCGGTATTCATCGATTCCGAGCCGCAGACGTGGAACATGTCGCCCGAGGCGCTGGAGCGGGCGCTCCGGGAAGCCGAGCTTGAGGGCCGCTTGCCCAAGGCGGTCATCGTCGTTCATTTGTACGGGCAGAGCGCCCGGATGAAGGAGATCCTGTCGCTGTGCAGCCGGTATGATGTGCCGGTTATCGAGGATGCCGCGGAATCGCTCGGCTCCACCTATGAAGGCAAGGCGAGCGGCACCCATGGCAAGTTCGGCATTTACTCGTTCAACGGCAACAAGATCATTACGACCTCGGGCGGCGGCATGCTCGTGTCCGATGATGAGGAGGCGCTGGCCAGGGCGCGCTTCCTCGCGACCCAGGCGAGAGATGCTGCGCCGCATTACCAGCACAGCGTCATGGGCTATAATTACAGACTGAGCAATCTGCTTGCGGGCGTCGGCCGGGCCCAGCTTCAGGTGCTGGATGAACGGGTGCAGGCGAGAAGAGCGGTGTTCGAGAACTACCGGGCGGCTTTCGGCGGCTTGAAGGGCGTTGAATTCATGCCGGAATTGCCGGGTACGCGTTCGAACCGTTGGCTGACGACGCTGACGATTGACGAGGAGGCGACCGGGGTCAGAATAAGCGATCTGCTGATGGCGCTGGCCGCTGACAATATTGAAGCAAGACCCTTATGGAAGCCGCTTCATCTT
>NZ_ASSC01000561.1 GCF_000520735.1 Paenibacillus forsythiae T98 | reverse complement strand
TGGCTCCTGAATCCCTCTCTTTGAGCTATCGGGCGCTGTTCTCCCTGCCCTTGTTCGGAATGTTTGCGGACTGGCTGCATCCGCTGTACCGGATGAATTTGGGAGCGGAGACGGAGAGGCTGCTGGGAACTCTGGCGGTTATGGCTGCGGCGCTGCTTGTCCCCGGGTTGTTTCGGGGATCTCCCTGGCGTACGCTTCCGGTCCAACTGGCCATTTTTGTCCTGTCATGGTTCTACCTGTGCTCGTCGTTCCCGGAAGCGGCCTGGCCTGCGAATCTTTCCCGGGACATGGGGCATGACGCTTTCCTGCTCCTGTCCGGAAAAATCGCCGAAATG
>NZ_ASSC01000560.1 GCF_000520735.1 Paenibacillus forsythiae T98 | reverse complement strand
GGAGCTGCTGGCGGAGGAGATGCGGGTGCTGTATGTCGGGCTGACACGCCCGCGCGACAAGATGATTCTTGTCGGCACCGTCCGCGATCTGGAGGGGAAAGCGGCGAGCTGGATGTCGTCGGGCGGCGGAGAAGAACTGCTGCTTCCCGATCATCTGCTTGCCCGGGGACGCAGTTATCTGGACTGGATAGGGCCGGCGCTGATCCGGCACCCCGGCGCGGCGATTTTGCGGAAAATCGCCGGTAAGGAGGGGGCTGCCCCAGCCTCTCTTGAGGGCGATTTGTCCAACTGGAATGTCAGCATCCTGCCGTCCCT
>NZ_ASSC01000559.1 GCF_000520735.1 Paenibacillus forsythiae T98 | reverse complement strand
CCCACCTGCCGCACCGGTATTTGTCGGCGGCGGCCCTGCATCTGCGCGAAGCGGGTACCCACCGCTCGACGGCTGAAGTGATTGAGGCCGTACGGCTGGCGGAGGCGCTGGCCTCGCTGCATAGCGGAAGCGCGCCAGCGCTCCGCGATTTGCGGGATGCGGCCCGTACGCTGCTGGGCCACGGTGAGCTTGCTCCCGTGGCGGAGGCGCTGGTTCAGCTTGACATCGGGACGGAGATCGGGGAGCTGGCCGAAGGCGTAAGCCAGACGCCCATCCAGGATGATCTTGCGCGTGAATTGAAGGCGCTCAAACTTGAGAAGTACCGAAGCGCAGTCGCTGGGGAGCTTACGCTCGACCTGCGCGAGAACCGCCGGGCTTCAACTGAAGCGGCCGCCCGGCTGGATTTGCGCCGCTCGCGCTTGCTGCACCGGCTGGAGCTGCTGGACATCGGCTTTGCCAAGCTGAGACCGAGCGGGC
>NZ_ASSC01000558.1 GCF_000520735.1 Paenibacillus forsythiae T98 | reverse complement strand
CTGCCGCTGTCGGCTTGGCCCGCCTCGTCTTCGCCTTTCGAGGCCTTCTCTTGCTCTTCCATCGTCCGCCACTCCTCGGCTGTGTGCAGCTTTGCTTCCGCATCGGACACTTTCAGCTTCAGCTTTGAAGCTTCACGAACCACCTGCGCCTTTGTCGGCGTCGCCATCCCCGCCGAAATCATAAGCTGGAGAAGCAGCGCGCCAGCCGCCAGCCCGCAGCCAAGCCCGACCATAAAGGACCGATTCCTGATCACGCCGATTCCTCCTGTTTCGCGAGCTGCAGGATCAATTGAATCTCTCCTGATGGCATTCCGGTTTTCTTGGCGATGATATCAATGGATTTCCCCTGGCTGTAAAGTTCGAACAGCTGCGGGTATCGAAGCTTGATCGTGCTGACCGGTCTGGCCTTGGCACCGGCTGACGGTTCGTCAATCGCATTGGCCGAAGCTGCCGAATGCTGCGCATTAGTGTCTTTGCCGCTAGATAAGGCCATCTGTAGAAGCCCATTCTCACTTGCGGCCATACGGGTCTCCAACTGGCCTGTCCTATGCTGCACCGCATCGATCCGTCCGTTCAGTTCGCCAAGCTGCTCCTGAAGAGCCGCCTGGCTGCTCTGGGTCTGGGTCTTGATCGAATCCAGCACCTCCAGCAGTTCTCGGTTCTCCCGCTCGACATCCGCCATGTATAACTCCAACGCTGCTTCCACTTCCTTCAGGCTCTGCTTGTCCGCTCCGCCGTTCTTGTTGCGGGCGCGCGACGGCAGAAGCAGCGCATATGCCAGAGCAAATCCGCCAAGCAGAACAATATACGCCCATGGTTGCACGAGTTCGCTCTCCTTTAGTGAATAAAATCAATATTTCAGCTTTTTTTGCAGTGGTTCTAAATCTTTTGGCCGCGCTTCTAAATCTACAGTTTGATATCGAAACGATGCCCTTTATACGGGTGCTCCGGGTTTGTCTCTTTGTCCTTTTTGTGTTCCCGGGAAGAACCGTGTCCGGCAGAGCCTCCCTGATGCCCGTCATCTCTTAAGGCGGATTCCGAGGACTCATTAACCTCCGTGCTGCGATTGGCCAGCTCACGCGAATCCTTTATATTCTGCATCGCCAAACCTTGCTGCTCCAGCCCGGATCGATGCTGAAGCTCTTGCTGCACCTTGCCCGCCTCGGTTGTCCGGGGGACGGCAATTTGCAGTTCAACCGGTCTCAAGTTCACGGAAATCTCCTGCCCTTCCGTATGAAATATTGTCCGTCAAGGCTGCATCGTTAGAGAATCAGACGTTTGGCGTCATATTAATGTCGCCCTGGGAATAATAGAACGTCATACGTTCTGCGGTATCCTTAACAAATTTGGTGTATCTTCCGATTACAATTTTGGAGCCGCCGTAAATGGTCTTGACAACCTCGACCCTGGCCTTGTCCGTATCCTCCAGCATTCTTTCGATCTCCAGCACCCGCTCTTTAATATGGACTTCCTCTCTTTGCTGGGACTGCTGCGTAGCGTTAAGCTTGATACGCATGGCAAGCTTGTCCGGCGGCAGGGAATCATTTAGCGCCAGCTGGTTCAGCAGGTAGAGCGCCTTCTTCGTTTTATCGGCGTTCTCCAGCAGAAGGCGAAGCTGCCGGCGGAGGTCATTGATTTCATTCCTCAGCTCGGGGAGAACTCCAACTTCAATCGCCGTCGCCGTCGACATCGTGTTGCCAATCGTGCGCGCCACAACCTTTTCCCCGGCCTGCACCGTCCCGCCGACGATAAGTCCCTTGGCTCCATTGCACAGAACGCTCCTTCCGGCGCGGATATTGGAATGCATGATGCTCTGGGAAACGATAATATCCTCCCCCGCCGTCACGTTGCCATCCTGTATAAATGACACCTTCACGTTGGCTCCGGCGCTGACGAGTCCCTTGTTATAGCCGATGATGCCCCCGCTTATTTCGATGGAGCCTCTGGCGGTTAACTCCGCACCTTCCACACCGCCGATTACTCGTATATCCCCTTCTGACTTCACCGTAAACCCGGAAAGTACATTGCCCCGAATAACGACAGTACCAACAAAATCGATGTTCCCGGTGTTGTAATCGACGTCGCCATTCACTTCGTACACGGGAAATACATTGATTTTTCCTTTATCCGTATAGGATATCAGTCCGTCAATTGCCGCGTACATCGAGGATTCATCATCGCTGACCAGCACGTTCTTGCCTATCTTGAAGCGGGCAGCCTTGCCCGCCTTGCAGGGGATCGGATCGCCGGTAACGGCCATGCCGGGCTGTCCTGGTACGGGGGGAATAAGCGTGGCGATCAATTGGCCCTTGCGGACATTGCTCAGCCGGATCAATTCCTTATAATCGACCTTGCCGTCTTCCATTTCCAGCGGGCGGCGGTCTTTGTCATCCATCGAAACACTAAGCTGTACTTGTCCGTCTGTCCCGTTTGCGGGTGCCTTGCCCATCGCTATCGGCACCTTGCCGGAGAGGTACTCTCCCGGGTGTTCTGCAAAACGCTGAACAATATCCCACTGAATGCCGTAGAGAACCTTGTTTCGCTGCAAAAAAGCGCCCAATTCTTCAACCGAGCAGGCGAATCCTTCATCCCGTTGATAAAACTCAAGATACGCTATTTCCTTGTCCTCCGAAAAGCTGATGCTCAAATATTCGCTTAACGCAGAATGGACAACCATTTCCCGCCTCCTCGCCGCCATTTCCGGCTAATCATTTTGCATTAAGAGATCCCGATTCTTCTCAAGCGTTCCCCGAAGCCGCAGTATCGCCTTGGAATGCAACTGCGATATCCGGGATGGAGACAGGGACATGACCTCGGCAATTTCGCTCAAAGAAAGATCCTCATAATATAAAAGGGACACGACGGTCCGTTCTTTCACAGTTAGTTTCTCGATGCCTTTGGTAAGTGTTTCACGAAGATAGAACTCATTTACTTTATGATCAGGGTTCTTGGCTTTATCATCCACCAGTACCGACAAACGGGTCTCTGAATCTTCTTCCCGAATTGGATCTTCTAAAGAACAGAGCGTCATCACCGCAACATCCTGCAGCATGCTTTGAAACTCCTGTTCGGTTACATTCAAATAGCGGCTCATTTCTTCATCGCTGACAGATCTTAAATATTTTTGTTCAAGCTGCTGATATGCATCCTCAATCCTTTTCGCCTTTTCCCGGACCGAACGCGGAACCCAGTCGCCTTGACGCAGAGAATCAAGAATTGCGCCCCGGACACGCCAGGAAGCATAGGTTTGAAATTGCAGTCCCCTTTTGTAATCAAACTTTTCAATCGCATCGATCAGTCCCATTACGCCATTGCTTGCCAGGTCGTCCTTTGAAACGTTTTTTGGCAGGCCTACGGCCAAACGCCCGGATACATAATCCACTATGGGCAAATATTGCTCGATCAATTTTTTCTTGGCTTCCGGGTCCCCTTCTTCTTTCCACTGTTCCCAGAGGGCCTGGTGTTCCAAATGAGAAGCTTTATGCTCGTTCAACGGCTTTCACCCTTCCCACAGTGTAGTCGGCGAGCCCGCGGGCCAGGGTTCATTGAAATCCATAATCTATCTCCCCACTACGCTCGCTCATTCATTTTTCAGGTGACGAACGGCCTTGGCCAATTCTTCAGGGTCCTTCATCGAGACCAGTTTGGGAGGTTGAAGCGGCCTGAATTCGCCATTCTCCTGCTTCCCTTGTCCAGACTCCGGCTTGAGCAAATTCTTTATCTCCTCGTTCTCGTCCGGAGTCGAAATGTCCAATTGGGCGCCCAAAGTTTCCTGTACATCGCCTGAAGATGAGGACGGATTGTCCGGAATGTCGGTTTGCTTGCCTATAATACCCATTATCCATTTCAGGGCAAGGGCAAGCAAAAACCAGAGAATAAATCCGGCCAATCCCCGAAACAAACTGGTCATTGGCAGATTGTTCCGAAGCGAAAACAGAAAGGTGAAAATAAAGCCGGCCAGTCCACAGCTCAAGCTGATTAAAACAGTTCTAGTCTTCATATTATAATTCCTTAATGCCTTTTTGCACACTGCGGATGTACAACAATCCGGTGTTGCAGGCAATCTCGATCGTCCGCCCGTAGCTGCCGCCCGTATCTTCCGCCAATAACGGAATATTCAAATCCTCCAATGCCCGTTTGCAGGATTCCACATTGCGCGGACCAATTCTCATCGTATCGTTTCCGCCGGCAAAGGCGAACATTTGGGCGCCACCCGCCATCTTGGCGACAATCCGGTTGCGGATCGCGCCGAGACTGAGCAATCGGGATAACAGCTCGGGAATTGCCGTATCCGCGAATTTGGCAATGTTAAGCTTGCCTTCACGGGCGATCTCCGAAGACGGGAGCATGACATGCGCCATCCCCCCCAATTTTTTTGCGGGATCGTAAAGCGTAAGTCCGACGCATGAGCCAAGGCCAGTAGTGCGGATTACATGATCGTGACTGCCTACGTTGAGATCAGCCATTCCCACCTTGATAACGCTTTGCTCCTCATTCATCTTCAAACGGCACTCCCAATGATTTGAAAATTTTAGGAAATGATTCAGGGTCCGGAATAAGAAAGAACTGGCCTTCAATCTCATTCTGTCCTTCCAAAAATGTTGTGTCGATCAGGAGCGCATCATCTCCCATTTGACCGAACTGCAGCAGACCGTAACTCAAAATCGCGCCCGCCATATCCATTGCCAAAGCAGGGACCGTCGGATACATCGATAAGGAAGTAAAGTCGGCCAGGGACGAGAGGTAGGACCCCGCCAAAATATTGCCGATTTCGTTGAGCGCGGAAAGCTCCATTTCACTCAGCTCTTCGCCTGAAACTTCCGAGATGCCCGCAACTCGGCTCAGCAAGCTGCGTGCCGCATCCGGCGCAAGTATAAAGAACAAATTCCCCGGCGCGTCGCCTTCAACCCGCAGAAATACCGCATAGACAAGCTCTTCGGCGCCGCCTACTTTTTCAGCAATCTCCTCGAACCCTAGCAGTTGAACTTTGGGAACCGCCATATCAATCGGTTTGTTCAGCAGTTGGGACAGCGCAGTGGCCGCATTCCCCGCACCGATATTTCCGACTTCCTTGAGCACATCCATCTTGAAATCTTTCTGATTCTTGAACAGTTCCACGGCATCAGCCCTCGAAACTTTCCAGTTGCACGATTTCACTCTTGTTGAGGACTTCTGACAGATTAAGCATAATGAGCAGACGGCCCTCTCCTATTTTGGCCACACCATCCAAATACTTGGCCTTGATGCCCCCTACCACTTCCGGAGGGGTATCGATGTCTTCCCTGTTCAAATCGATCACATCGTTGGCCGAGTCTACGATAAAGCCGACCTCCATCTCATTGACAACGACGATAATGATGCGGGTCTGATCGGTATGCTCCGCCTCTTCCAGGCCGAATCTCCCCCGAAGATCGATAACGGGAATAACGACACCGCGCAGATTGATAACCCCTTTGATAAAAGAGTAGGTCTTCGGCACCCGCGTGATCGGCATCAGACGCTCGATTGTTTGCACTTTATCCACTTCAATGCCATATTCCTCTGCAGCCAGTTTAAAGACAATGACCTTAATATCTTCAGCCATGGAAAGTACCTCCCTGTATGGATTCTCTTATTTGATAAAAGCGTTGGGATCGATAATCAGCGCAACCTGGCCGTCGCCGAGAATCGTGCCTCCCGATATTCCCTGGATATTCGGCAAGTACTTGCCTAAATTCTTAATGACAATTTCGTTCTGGCCGATAAAATCCTGCACCGTAAGCGCGACGAGCTTGTCCCCTTTGCGGATCACAATGATCTCTGTCTCCTCTTCGCCGGTCTCGTCGTAATCAGACACATTGAAAAAGGAGCTTAACGATACGATTGGGATATGGGAGCCCCGGAATTCCACCATCTTGGCGCCATGTACGCTGCGGATCTGCGAACGTTTCACGATGCCTGTCTCCACGATGGATGAAAGCGGGATCGCATATTTCTCCGGACCAAGCCGGACCAGCATAGCGGCGATAATGGACAGTGTAAGCGGAAGCTGAACAGAGAAGGTGGTGCCTTTGCCCGGAGTGGAATAAATGGTAACGTTGCCTCCAAGCGAAGAAATCTTGGCTTTTACGACGTCCAGTCCGACCCCGCGGCCCGAAATATCGGAGATCACCTCGGCTGTACTGAATCCGGCGGCGAACAACAGCTGGTGAGCCTCGTTGTCGCTCATCGCCGCAGCTTGCTCTGCAGTCACGATTCCCTTATTCATCGCGGACTTCAGCACCTTCTCGCGAGAAATGCCGGCGCCGTCATCCTGAATTTCTATAAAGACGTGGTTGCCGCTGTGAAAGGCCCGCAATTGGATCGTGCCCATCTCCGGCTTGCCGGCGGCGACCCGATCAGCCACCGATTCAACCCCATGGTCAAGTGCGTTGCGCAGCAGATGAACAAGCGGATCGCCAATTTCGTCGACAACGGTCCGGTCAAGCTCGGTTTCGGCGCCTGTAATAACAAGATCAACCTTTTTGTCGAGCGACTTGGCAAGATCGCGGACCATACGGGGAAAGCGGTTGAACACTGTATCCACCGGCACCATCCGCAGCTTCATCACAATATTCTGCAGGTCGGCGCTTACCCGGCTCATATGCTCAACCGTCTCGGTCAATTCCCCGCTCTGGATATCCGAAGCATGCTGCTCCAGCCGAACCCGGTCGATTAGCAGCTCGCTGAGCAGATTCATTAGAACATCCAGACGGTCGATATCGACGCGGATGGTGCGTGAAGGAGCGCCGGCGCTTTTTGCGGGGGCCTTCTTGGCTTCTTCTTTCTTGGGGGGAGCTGCCGGCGCCGGAGTAACCGGAGGAGTGTTCTCCCGCGCGGGAGCAGGGGGGGCTTGCTCAGCCGTGGCGGCGACAGCTGCCTGACCAAGCTGGCCGAGCAGTTCCGCATCAAGCGCCACCGATGTTACCTTATCGATCTCGGATACTCCCATGATCAAGGTCTGCATTTCCTCGGCGGTCTTCTGGGAAATATAATAGAGCGAAAAGCTGAAATCAAATTTTTCCTGTTCAATATCCTGAACCGAAGGAAAGGATTTCACGACTTCACCAAAACGCTCCAGCAGTTCAAAGACCATGTAGGCCCTCACCGCACGAAGCTGACAGTCTTCACGAATCGTTACTTCAATGAACAGCACCTGATGCCCTGCTTGAATCGACTGTTCCAGAACCGATAATTGAAATTCATCAAGCAGCGCCGGAGTTTCCATTGCCTTGGACGCAGCCGCTGCCGGCCCGGGGCCTTCACCCTGGGCGGACGGCACCTCGCCCCGAACAATCGCCTGAAGCGAGGCGACAATGGAGGATACGTCGGCTTTCCCCTCCCCACCGCCGGTAATGTCCTGAACCATGGCTTCAAGCGCATCAAGACTTTTGAATAAAGTGTCAAAAATAAAATCCTGCATCACCAGCTTGCTGTTTCGCACCAGGTCAAGCACATTCTCCATCTGGTGGGTCAGGGAAGCCAGATCTTCAAATCCCATGGTCGCCGCCATGCCTTTTAAGGTATGCGCGGAGCGGAAGATCACCTGCACAATGCCGAGATCCTCCGGATTTGCCTCCAGACCCATCATATTTTCGTTCAAAGACTGAAGATGATCATTCGACTCATCAATAAACATGGATAAATACTGATTCATGTCCATGTCCAGACACCTACCCTTCGCGTTCGCTTTGCGTTATTTAACGACCTGAACCAGTCTTGGAGCAATGTCTTGCAACGGCAAAATATAAGTGACACACCGGAGCTCAACCGCAGAACGCGGCATTCCGTAAACGACGCAGGTTTCTTCGCTCTCGGCAAAGGTTGAGGTGATGCCCGCGTCATACAGCGACTTCATCATCTTGGCGCCGTCGCTCCCCATTCCGGTCATAATCACCGCATGGCGCTCCAAAGCTTTCAGCGGAAGCAGTGATTCGAACAGCGTATCCACCGAAGGACGATGACCGTTCCGGGCTTCATCCTTTGACAGAGCCACCGCATACTGCCCTCCGGCGGTTTCCGTGACCTTCATGTGATAACCGCCCGGAGCAATATAAGCCGCTCCCTTCCGAAGGATCATTCCCTGCTCCGCCTCCATCACATCCAGAGGACTGAAGGTATTCAGCCGCTGGGCAAGCGACTTCGTAAAATTGGGGGGCATATGCTGCACGATAACGATCGGCGCGGGAAAATCGGCCGGAATATTCTCAAGCAGAGCTTTTAGCGCCCGCGGTCCGCCTGTTGAGCAGCCAACGGCCACAAGCTTCGTCAGCCCCTTCGCGCCTAATTTGCGATCCTTGCCAGACACTGTGGGAATATCCGGCCCCGCTCCTTGTGCAGGCGTCCTCGGCGGTATCGGTTCACGGACAGGGACGTCCGATTTCTTCGGAGACAACGATTTGATTCGTCCGACCTCGGGCTTCTCCCCGGTAGAGACGCTTCTGGTTCTCTCTGTACGGGGAAGCTGCGGCTTATCTTCGCGCTTCCTTTCGGCGGATATGCCGGTACCTTGTGAGAGGGGCCGTAAAATCGGCGCTTTGACATCCTGTGTCTCCTTGCCAGAGGTGTGTCCCCCACCACCTCCGTCCTGCTTATCCGCCGGCTTAGCGGGCGGCATCGAAGAAGCGGATTCAGGCGGCTGCAACGCGGGTGTGCTTTCGGCGCTTGAAAGCTCCGACGCGGAACGAGCCTCCCGGCGTTCGCGGGCAAGCATCGCCTCCTTCATCTGTTCCCTTAACGATTCACCGACGCTGTTGATATCATGTGAACTGGAAACCGAAGGCTTGCGGATAAAGTCGAAGGCCCCGCCCTCCAGGGCAAGAATCGTCTCTTTCATTCCTTCTTCGTTAATGCCTGACAGCATGATGACAGGAAGCGGATGGTCAAGCATGATCAGCTTCAACGCCTCCAGCCCGTTCATTTCGGGCATCTCGACGTCCATGGTTACAAGATCCGGCTGAAGTTCCTTCACCTTGTCAACCGCTTCGCGACCGTTAACGGCCGTGGCCGTTACCTGGAAGTCGGCGTTTTTTTCAATTAAATCGGAAATGATTTTGCGCATAAATGCCGAATCATCCACAACCAAAACTTTATATGGCTTCATATCATTTCCACCCTTGTCCTTAAATTCAGAACATTTCTTATATACGGCGAAGCCACTTGCCTATAAACCCTTTAATTCCGCGCGATTCAGCCGAGACCGAAGAACAGTCGGATGACAAATACCGGAGCGTCAGTCTGTGAATATCCATCGCGGCGGCACTGTTGGGGTAAGCCAATGAGAAAGGAATTTGGCGTTTGACTGCTTGGACCACATGACTGTCGCTGCTGATGAATCCAAGGTAAGGAATATCAAGCTCCAAGAAACGCCGGGCGGTCAACCTAATTTTGTCGCTTGCCGCAATCGCTTCCCTGGTATCCGATGCCAGGTTAACGACCAGTTGAAACGCGGTGCTCGGTTGTGCAGTATGTACCACCTTCATCAATGCGTAGGCATCGGTAATGGCCGTTGGCTCCGGAGTGGTAACGACAATACAATCGTCGGCCGAGATAATGAATCTCATCGTTTCCTTGGAAAGTCCGGCGCCAGTATCAAACAATATATAGTCCATTTCGTCGGCGATTGTCGCAATTTGGGATGTGAAGTAGTTCAAATCGCTGTCCGATAGGGAGAAGAGCTCTTCCATGCCCGATCCTCCGGCAATAAAAGGCAGACGGCCCGGGCCTGTTTGAATAATCTGCTCAATACCGGCTTCTCCGCCAAGCAAATGGTACAGATTATACTCCGCCGAGACGCCCATCAGAACATCCAGATTGGCCATGCCGATATCGGCGTCGAACAGAAGCACTCTCTTCCCCATACTCTTGAGCGCAAGCGCGAAATTAAGAGTGAAGTTCGACTTTCCGACTCCGCCTTTTCCGCTGCACACGGTTATAATTCGCGCAGTGCCTTCTCCTCTGTCAGCAAGCTTTCTATTTTGTCCGGCGACAAGCCGTCTCAGCGATTGGGCCTGGTCCATCATTGCTCACCTGTTCCCAGCAGCAAATTGCACAGAAGCTCCCCGGATGGCATAAGCAGATCGTCAGGGACGGTCTGACCATTGGTCATGTAGGACAGCATGAGCGGGTAGTCATTAAGCAGGTTCAGCAAAGAACCATAGCTTCCCGTTTCGTCCAGCTTTGTCAGGATGACTTTATCCAATCTGTATTTGCTGAAATGCTCTGTAATCAGCTTCATATCCTTGCTCTTTGACGTCAGGCTGAGCACAAGGTACGTCTCGCTCTGCATGGCCGGTGACAGCAGACTCTGCAGTTCGGCTACAAGCAGTTCGTTGCGGTAGTTTCTTCCGGCCGTATCCATTAATACCAGATCACAGCCCTCCAGCCTGGACAACGCCCGCTGCAAATCGCCCGGCGACTGAACAACCTCAAGAGGGACATCCAAAATCGATGCGTAGGTCCGAAGTTGTTCAACCGCAGATATCCGGTACGTATCGGATGTGATCATTCCGACCTTGCGGCCATGCCGAAAGAGCTGATCCGCCGCCAGCTTGGCCAAGGTGGTCGTCTTTCCTACCCCTGTAGGACCTGCGACATGGAGGAGCCGTGTATCCGGAGCAATGCCTCCTCCTATTCTTGCGTCCAGAAATGTTACCATGTGTTCTCTTAGAGCTTCCTCGAACTGCTCGTCCGTCCACAGCCTCCCGGCCTCATTCCAGGCATCCAGCACATCACCGATCCACTCCTCTACCAGCGCGCTGTCCGTTTCCTGGTCGAGCAAACGCGTCCGCATCCGCTCCAGCCCCTCCGGAAGTTCTCTCGACTCGGCGGACTGCCTGGCGATCCGCTCGATCCATTGCTTCATCTCCCTTACCTCACGAAGAACGCTGTCATCGGACAGACGATCCTTTCGATCAGGCGAAAACAGCGGAGCTGCCGGAGGCTGCGTAACGGGATCGGTTTCAACCGAATGGGAATTCGCTGAGGCTTCCTTTGGAATTTCCTGCGCAGTGTTCTCTTCCAGCACGGCGACGGCTCCTTGCTTCGCAGCCGCACCTTCGAGCGCTGCGGCAATCTCGGCGAAGCTCCGCGAAGACTCCGATCCGCCTGGGGCCGCGCTGCCCGAAGCCGAGGCATAGGCTTCCCGATATACCTTGGGCACACCTG
>NZ_ASSC01000557.1 GCF_000520735.1 Paenibacillus forsythiae T98 | reverse complement strand
GACCCTGCCAAGGCCTGCTGGTTTCCGGCAGCAACCCGCTATGTCGCAGAAGAGCATAGCGGCTGGTACGATATGCCGGAAATCTGGGAACGAGTGAACCTGTATCTGTCGACAAACCGGGAGCAGGATACCTATGTGACCGATTCCCTCCGCCAACAGCGCCCTGTCCAGGGACGACCGAATGTAAAGGTGTGGCAGCACGCGCAAGGAAGCGGCGTGGAGATGTCCGGGCAAGAGCTGACCCTTTCCACCTCGGGCGAACTTTCTATTATTTTGAACGAGCAGAGCGGCATTACGGTCAGCAGTCCGGGGAATATACAGATTCAAGGGGGCCATGTGAAGCTGAAGGCCGGTCGGCAGCTGTCGCTGGAAGCGGGAACCGCCCTGTATCTGACAGGCGGTTCCAGCAGCATGGTGCTGGATGGTGAAACGGATACCAAAGCCCCGGTGATTCATCAGGAAGGGACGGTCAAGGCTCCTGTCTTCGTAGCCGACCTCCCTCCGATTCCGGAACCTCCGTTAATGAGCGTCCAGGCGTATCAGGCGGCACAGGCAGCTGCTGCGGCACAGGCAGCTGCTGCGGCTCAGGCA
>NZ_ASSC01000556.1 GCF_000520735.1 Paenibacillus forsythiae T98 | reverse complement strand
GGCTGCTGCCGGCGCGGACGAAATCCACTTTTCATACTGCCGCCTCAGCACTCCCGGGTGCCATTTCATGATCGCTGCTGTACCAGGCTTTCACCGTCCCCGGCTCGCTATTTCAGGCAGTCATTCACTACTTTCCCGTTCTCCATGCTTGCCGGCGCAAGCCCGGCGGCGGCCCTCTCGTTATTTGCCTCGATCAGGCATATTCCAACAAGAATAGACTCTTCCTATACTAACGGAAAATCCGGCTTTCGTCAAATGTTGTATTTATCGAGCTGATCCAGAAAATTTTGCGACTTCAGCCGGAGACCGAGCTGGGTATCCATGAATGCCCGCATTATTTTTTTCAGTTCATCCCGCGTGCTCGCCTTGACGTCCACATTGCCCAGACGGGTCAGATCAAGCGCGGCGAACAGCCGGAGCAGCTTCAGCGCGCGCATTGAGACTTCCATCGCCGGAGGGTCGTTATGGCGGCAGCTCCGGCACAAGACGCCGCCCAGCCGCGGGCTGAGCAGCAGCTCATCATCCGGCTTCTCCCGGCCGCAGGCAATACAGGCACCCAGCTGCGGGGCGTAACCGGCCGCCTGTAGAACTTTCATCTCGAACAGATTGATAGTCACTCCAGGCTCCTTGCCTTCCTCCAGCGCATTCAGGCAAGCCGACAGCTGCCTGAACCAAAAGCTCCCCGTCTCCTCGTCATGCAGCACCCGATCCAGCAATTCGCAGGCATAGGAACCATAGGCGGCTTTAATCAGATCCTCCCTGACCGGATGGTGAGAATGGATAATCTCGCCGGAATTCAGCGTGCCGAGCCCTCCGTTGTTCCTGAAAAAAACATATTGCCCGAGTGTAAACGGCTGGATCAGGGCCGCATGACGGCTTTTTACCTTTTTGGCTCCACGAACCAGAACTCCTATTTTCCCCGCGTTCTCGGTGCAAAGCGTAATGATTGCGTTCCCCTCGCCGTAGTCCATACTGCGGATGACGATCCCTTCCACCCTGTATAGCATGCCTCTTCCCCTAACCACTCGGCAAGCAACCAGTTCCTACTCCGCTTCTTCGTCATAGACCTGCTCTTCTTCCACCGCTGTCTCGGCCGCCGGATTCAGCGGCTGTGCCGCTTCCCGGTACAGCAGATAAGCATCGACATCACCAGTCATTGCAAAATACTTCCACGATAAATCTCGCATTCGTATTTTATCCCCCTTCGCAAAACACGATGTCCTCACGAAGTAGGATGTGCCATGGGACGGGTTCTATCCTTGCAATTACTGGCAGTGGCTTGGGATGAAGCTCACTGGTCTTTGTGAAAGCCCAAATCGCGCAGCACGCGCTCCTGATTGCGCCAGTCTTTTTTCACCTTTACCCACAGCTCCAGAAACGTCCTGGACCCGAGCAGATTCTCAATATCGGTGCGGGCCCTTCTGCCGACTTCCTTCAGCATGGCTCCCTGTTTCCCGATAATTATGCCTTTCTGCGAATCCCGTTCAACAAAAATAACGGCGGAAATATGCACGACTCCGTTCGGCTCCGCCCGCATATCCTCGATGGCCACCGCAATGGAATGCGGCACCTCCTCGCGGGTCAGATGCAGAATCTTCTCGCGGATCAGCTCGGCGATAACGAATTGCTCCGGATGGTCGGTCACCTGGTCCTCCGGATAATATTGCGGCCCTTCCGGCAGGTATTTCTGCAATTGATCGAGCAGTGTGTTCACATTGCTGCCGACCTTGGCGGAAATGGGAACGATCTCGGCAAAATCATGCAGCTTGCTGTATTCCGTAATCAGCGGCAGCAGCGCTTCGGGTTCCAGCTTGTCGATCTTGTTCATCACCAGAATAACCGGCGTCTTGAGACCTTGAAGCTGCTCGGCTATGAAACGGTCGCCTCCGCCAAGACCTTCGGCGGCGTCAATCAGGAACAGTACGGCCTCCACCTCTCCGAGCGTGCTCATCGCCGTCTGGTTCATGTAGTCGCCCAGCTTGGACTGGCGTTTATGGATACCGGGCGTATCAAGGAAGACGATTTGTGAGCCGTTCGTCGTATACACCCCATGAATTTTGTTGCGGGTCGTCTGCGGCTTGTCTGACATGATAGCGATTTTCTGCCCGATGACCTGATTCATCAGCGTTGATTTTCCAACGTTGGGCCTGCCGATAATGGCGACAAAGCCCGATTTGAATGACATATTAGATCAACCTTTCTAAAATCTTTTTTCGATCCCCCTAAATCCCCCTTAGCCAAGGGGGACCCCAAGGGCCCCGGCCCTCTGGACACCCGGAACTGGGCGTGCCTGCCACGGTTTGAGCTTCTAAGGGAAATGCGGGGAATGACACGCTTACGTTCCCTGCGGTCACCCGCTCCGGGTTGCGCGGAAAGAGCCGAGCGGAGAGTGACGTAAGCGGGGAACATTGGGCTGCGTGTGAGCAACCGCTGGCGGCTTCGCCGCGTCGCTTACGTTTGCGCGAACATGTACGCGCTTCTGCGGCGCATTTCCTTCGACTTCGTGCGAAGCAAT
>NZ_ASSC01000555.1 GCF_000520735.1 Paenibacillus forsythiae T98 | reverse complement strand
AATGCGTGCAGAGCAACAGGAAATGCGTGCAGAGCAGCAGGAAATGCGTGCGGAACAACAGGAATTTAAGCAAGCCCTATTCGAGACGCTGGAAACGGTAAAACGCATAGAGACGGCTCAGCAAGCCTTCGAACAGAAGACGAACAAGCGCATTGATGTGCTGGAATCCGGCATGGACCTCCTTAACCGCCGCCAGTTCAAGCTGGAGGTTGAATTGGAAATGCTCAAGAGCCGCTGACCTGTAACCGCTCATTCGCGCCATATAACAAGGGAGTGTTCTGCGGCCTTCCACTCAACCAATAGAAGCACTCCCTTCTTCATGTTCATTTCCGGTGGTTTATGTGTATTCCTGAAACCGCCGCCCAAGCTGTTTCTTCAAATCCCCGAAAATCAGCAGTTCCCGTTGAAATTTGTCCCGCTCCTCCTCAGGGCTCATGACCGGGCTGCCCGTAAATGCGCTTGAGGTGACATCGACAAAGGCGTCATGCAAATTATTATCGTACCAATCCGTGGCTGTGTCCGCGTCATTGGTCAGAATACGGACAATTTCATACCCATCCTCCCGGTTGTCTTCTACAATGTAGACCAGCAGCGCGGAGTCGCCCGCAGCTCCCGGCAGTACCCCCACTTCGGCGCAGGGAGCCCCGTCATATTTTAGCATTCTGCGTATTTTGGCATCCTTAATATAATACATCGGTCATCCTTCCTTCCAACCCAATTTTCCCCCTTCCTAGTGTTCGGATAAGGACATACATTTTATGCCTTCCTTCGGCATATATCTGTATTAATTGGCAAAAAGATAGGGACACAGCACTTAACGACCCACATAAGAGAGGATGAATCGTCATGTGCGGAATAACCGGATTTATCCAGTGGCGCGGAGATTTAACGCAGCATTCCGGACTGCTGGTCAAAATGACTGAAACCTTGGCGAATCGCGGTCCGGATGCGGCGGGAACATGGATTTCAGGCCCCATCGCCTTCGGGCACCGCAGACTCAGCGTAATCGATCCAGAGAACGGCGCACAGCCGATGATTGCCCGCCATGAAGACAAGGTCTATGCAATAGTTTACAACGGAGAGTTATATAACGCTCCCGAATTAAAAAATGAACTGAAGCAGCGGGGGCATGAGTTCCGTACCCAATGTGACACCGAGGTACTGCTGCACGCATATATCGAGTGGGGACCGGACTGTGCGGAGAAGCTCAACGGCATCTTCGCTTTTGCTGTCTGGGACAGTCTGCGAGAACAGGTATTCTTCGCCCGCGACCGGCTGGGCGTGAAACCGCTGTTCTTCAGCAAAGCGGACGATTCGCTCATCTTTGGCTCAGAGCCCAAGGCGCTGCTCCAGCATCCCAAGGTCCGACCGCTTGTGGGACCGGAAGGGCTTGCGGAGATTTTCATCGTCGGTCCGGCTCGGACGCCGGGACATGGCGTGTACAAGGATTTGTCGGAGCTGCGCCCCGGCCATGCCATGATTTACAGCCGAGAGGGCCTGCGAAGCTACGCCTACTGGACGCTGGAAAGCTCTCCTCACACGGACAGTCCGGAGGAGACAGCCGCCAAGGTGCGGGAACTGCTGCAGGATACGCTGGAGCGTCAGCTGGTATCCGACGTTCCTGTCTGCTCCCTCTTGTCTGGCGGTCTGGATTCGAGCGCTTTGTCCGCACTTGCCGTCGACTATTACAAACGGACCGGCCAAGGACAGATGGACACCTATTCCGTCGACTATGTTGATAACGACAAATATTTCAAGAGCCATTCCTTCCAGCCCGGAGCCGACGGTCCCTGGATCAAACGAATGGTGGATGAGCTGGGAACCCGCCATCATTATGTGAAGTTCGACACAGATGAGCTGGTGGAGGCGCTGGATAACGCACTGTTCTCCCGTGATCTGCCGGGCATGACGGATGTTGATTCGTCGCTGTATTTGTTCTGCCGGGAAATCAAAAAAGACGCCACAGTAGCAATTTCCGGCGAAGCGGCTGACGAAATTTTCGGCGGGTATCCGTGGTTTCACCGCGAGGAGATGCTGTCGTCGGGAACTTTTCCGTGGGCGGTTGCTCCCAAGATGCGGGCCAGTCTGCTCTCACCCGAGATCCGGGAATGGATTCGTCCGCTTGAATATTTGGGCGACCGGTACAGCGACGCGGTTGCCGAGACGCCAAAGCTTGAGGGCGAAACTGGCAAACAGAAGCAAATGCGGGTCATGTCCTACCTCAATATTACCCGGTTTATGCCGACTCTGCTGGACCGCAAGGACCGGATGAGCATGGGAGTCGGTCTTGAAGTGCGCGTCCCTTATTGCGATCATCGGCTTGTTCAATACGTCTGGAATATTCCCTGGGAAATTAAGACCGTCGGCGGCAGGGAAAAAGGGATCTTGCGAAAGGCGCTTGAAGGCGTGCTGCCGGACGATGTGCTGTACCGCAAAAAAAGCCCTTACCCCAAAACGCATAATCCGGGTTATCTGCATGCCGTTCGGCAGCAGGCGCTGACCATTCTTGATGATCCGTCTTCTCCCATTCTGCCTTTGATCGATTCCGCCAAAATCCGCGAAATTGCGGCATCGCCGGAGTCCTCCAGCAATCTGCCCTGGTTCGGCCAATTGATGTCAGGACCGCAGCTGTTCGCTTACCTGGCCCAAGTTAATCTCTGGCTTCGCGCCTATAATGTTTCCATAGAGTAAAGAGCGGTCAACTATGATCTGACGAAGCGAAACCAGTGCGGACGCCGTCCCCAAGTCGATGGACAAATTCGTGTATTGCTAAACGTGATATTTGCCGTATCCCTGCAATAAGCCTGGCTCCCATTATAGAGATTAGACCACCTCATATGAAGGAGAAGGTAATCATGAAGCCCCGCCTGTCCCAAGACCCAAGGCAGAGCAGAAACAGGCTAATTCTGTTTCTGCTCATCGCCTTTGGCTTCACCTGGGCCTGCTGGCTGCCGCTTCTTGCGAACCGGCAGCTCGCGTCCGATCTCCCGGTCCTGCCCGGACAGTTCTATCTCGGTTCCTTTGGACCGTTTGCCGGAGCCGCAGCCGCGGAGCTTTATTCTGGCGGCAAAGGATTGGGCACATGGATCAAGACGCTATTCTCATTTTCATTTCCACGAGGATGGCTGTTGATTTCGTCCGGGCTTCCGTTAGCTTACGGTTGTATTGCCATCCTGGCCCACCGCTTCATTACCGGGAGCTTCCCTGATCCGTCGCGGTTCGGACTTACCGCCGACCTCCCCGCCCGGTTCAACATTTGGGAGACCTCGCTAGTCTGGATGCTGACCTTCGGCATCG
>NZ_ASSC01000554.1 GCF_000520735.1 Paenibacillus forsythiae T98 | reverse complement strand
AGCGGCTGCCGATCGATACCATCGTACCGTGGAAGGCCGGTTTGTATCCCTTTTTCGCTGTTCCGTTAATATCGGCGACAATGTTGCCGGCAATCAGCGGAGCCGCAAGCTCGGCGTTCTCGACCATCTGCGGAACGGGACGCTGTTCGCCTTCGACAATGTAGAAGATGTTGTCGCCGACAACGTACACGTTCTTGTGATCCACGCTTTCCAGATGCTCGTTGGTCACAATGCGCTTGCGTCCTTGCTGCTGCACATCAAGCTTGCCCACAAGCTCGGAGCCTTCGACGCCGGCTGTCCAGACAATGGTGCTCGCGGCCACGACGTTGTTCTCGCCGAGGGCTACGCTGCCTTTGCCCACTTCCGTAATCTTTGCGCCGGTAACGATCTCCACGTTCAGCTTGCGCAGGTGCGCCTCAGCTTTGCGGATGAGCTTCTCCGGCAGGATCGGCAGAATCTTCGGAGCCATGTCGGCCACGATCAGCCGCACTTCCTTCGGATCGATAAAGAATTCTTTGCACAGCTCTTCGCGGTATTCCGCCATTTCGCCTACCAGCTCAACGCCGGTAAAGCCTGCGCCGACGATGACAAAAGTCAGCATGGAACGGCGGACTTCCGGCTTCTTCTCTTTGGCCGCCAGCGTGAACATATCCCGGATCTGCCGCTTGAGCGCCACGGCGTCGTCATAGGACCAGAAAGAGAAGGTGTTCTCCTCAGCCCCGGGAATCCCGAAGAAGGTCGGCTTGCTGCCTGTGCCGATAACGAGATAGTCATACTCGTAGACGGCTTTCTCGGACGTTAATTTCTTGCCCTGGAAGTCAATATCGCCGATCTCGTCGAGCACGACATCCACCTTCAGGCCGGCAAAAATTTTCTTCAGGTCAATCTTGATCGAATCCTCCGGAGCCCGGTTTGCGGAAACCTCATGCAGCTCGGTCAAGAGAGTGTGGTAAGGGTTCCGGTCGATCAATTTGATTTCGACGTCATTGTTGTTTTTTAATTTCTTTGCGAGCTTTTTGGCTGTAAGCACACCGCCGTAGCCGCCGCCAAGAATCACGATTTTCTTCAAAAGAAACTCACCTCATTTATCTGTTTAGCCTCTAAGGAGGAGTGGCGAATTATTTCGCTCCTTCAAGTGCTTGTTCTGCCAGGGTCCAATATTCGCCTACGCTGATCGTCACGCCGGAAATCGCATCGGTCTTGCCTTCGGCGTTGAATGCGGGAGCGGCGGCTTGGTTGGCCAGGTAGTACTGCTGCGCCTTGACTGCTTCTTCATGCCATTCGGCCTGGGCGCTGGGGTTCTTCTCCTTCATGCCGTACTTGCCGTCTTTGGAGAATTGCTGCTTGTCATTGCCGTCCTTGTCGACGCCGCTGAATTTGACAGCCACGATATTGCCGTTGGCGACGGACAAGTCAACCGTTGAAGCCCAGCCGGACTTGGCGTCCATTTCGCCTTGGGCATGGTAGCCGCCGTCCTTGTAGGCTCCAGGCTGAGCCTGGCCTGCGGCCAGAGCGGCCTGAGCTGCTTGGACCAGATCATTAACGTGTATGGATACGCCGGAAACCGCGTCGGTCTTGCCTTCAGCGTCAAAGGTAAGGGCGGCAGGGTCCTGCTTCTCGATCAAGAAGGCTTCCGCCTTGGCAGCCTGCTCATGCCATTCGGCTTGCGCGCCGCCTTTGGCTACAAGACCGTATTTCCCGTCTTCGGAGACCTTCTTCTTCAGATCGCCGGCGTTGTTGACGTTGAATCCATTCCAGTCAACCTTGGTGATTTTGCCGCCTTCGACGGTCAGAATTGCGTAGGTTTGCCAGCCGGTTTTTTCATCGGCGGGAATGGTGCCGTAATACACGCCATCCTGGTATTTAGCCGCATCCCCTATTGGAGCCGCG
>NZ_ASSC01000553.1 GCF_000520735.1 Paenibacillus forsythiae T98 | reverse complement strand
TCGGCTTCGGCGCGAACCGCGTTGAGTCAATCGCCGACGCGGTGGCGAAGGCGCTGGAGACCCACGTGCAGCAAAGCGCGCATGAAGAACACGTTCCCGCGCCGATTGCGGCAACGCTCGCGCTGGAGGATTTCGAGAGCGCGCTGAACGCCGAGCTTACGGCCGAAGGCGCTCCGGCCGCTGAAGCCGACCCCGGCCACGGCGGACACGGGCACAGCCATTCGTCGGCCGCTTCCCGCGACCTGTGCCCCTCCTGCGGCACCGCCTCGCTGATTAACATCGAGGGCTGCAAGACTTGCGGCAACTGCGGGTACAGCCGGTGCGGGTAAGGGGAATATCATTGCCCGAATCCTTGCGATTTGTGATTTTTCATTTTAAGTGAGAATTGTTTCAATTTACATGATAAATAAAATTTCAAATTTACTGATAATTAATATTTATGCATGGGTTTGAATATATAACTGTAAATGAGCAAATTCGCTTCCAGTAAACTGTAAAATCAAAAAGAATAGAGACAAGGCGTATCTCCTTGTGGTAAAAGGTAGTTACCACACCAGCTCAAACCAAAGGAGAAACGACTATGTCTCATACCGTCATCGTACCGGAACCTACCGCTATCCGCAACTATTTGTTGCATCACCGGTTGCCTTTGTATTTTTCCAAGCCTGTTTTAGCACATGTGGAAACGTACATGACGGCGGCAACCGCCAAAGGATTTCGCGGGAAGGTTACGGATTGGGCGGAATACAGCGACTGCCACCGTACCACGCTGGGCCATTTTCTCGCCGAAGGGGTATGGGATGAAACGGTGCTGCAAAGCAAAGTCAAAACAGAATCCCTTCGTCAGATTCTAGAAACCTCCCGGCGCATGGCGGAACCGCTGTTTGTCATTCACGACGATACGATTGCTCAGAAAACAAAGCCTTCGTCACAGGCTCGCTTTCCTATGGAGCAAGCCGGTTTTCATCACTCCCATCTGCTGGGCAAGGTGGTCTGGGGGCACCAGGTTCAAGCCACTGTTCTGGGCTGTTCCGATCTGTCCTTGATTCATTCTACTAACCTTTACGACAAGACATTCACTCATCCGGACGGCACCATATATACGAAAATCGACCGGGTTTGTGACATGGCTCAGACCTTGCCTCTCCCGCCTCATGGCGGCTATTGTCTCGTGGATTCCTGGTTCACCTGTCCCCGCGTCATTGATGCGTACGCAGCGGCAGGCTATCACGTCATCGGTGCACTCAAAACCAATCGGATTCTCTATCCCCAAGGCATCCGTATTTCCGTACAAGACTTCTCGCAGCACATTCGCAAGGAAGACGTTCGCCTCGTCACCGTGAACGGCTCTTCGTACTGGATGTATCGCTATGAAGGAGCATTGAATGAGATCGGCAATGCCGTGGTGCTGCTCTGTTGGCCAGAGCAGGCTTTGGGGGAGTCAAGGGCTTTGCGTGCTTTTTTATGCACGGATGTTTCGCTGGAGACGGAAACCATTGCGGCTTACTATGCCAAACGCTGGCCCATTGAAATCTTCTTTCGCCAGTCCAAAAACAATTTGGGCTTTGACACGTATCAGGTCCGCTCCGCCAAAGCGTTTATCCGTTTATGGGCGCTCTTGGCTTGGACTCATCTGTATTGCATGGTCGGGTTGGGACAACCTTGCTCATTTGGCGATGGACTGCGCGCCGTACGCAAGCAAGTTCAGCGGGATCGCCTCCGGTATGTCTATGAATGCGCCCAGAAAGGCATTCCATTTCAGGTCGTTTGTGAGCGATTCAAAGTCGTCTAATCATCCGTTGGAATTTTTTGTATCTGTTTTTGCTCATTTATAGTATTGAATTAAAAAAAACTAGTACTTCATCAGTCTTTAAATTGTGGATATAGACGCTTCCGTGGGATTCGGGCGTCTTCCGTGGTAAATTGCCAGTCTACTCCTTTTTGAGAAGCATTGCGTCCCGTTTCCCATGCGGCAAGTTCATGGGCCAAATCTTCTAAAGAAGGAATCCGGCGTCCCAGACACTGGCGGGTCATGACACTGAGTTCGATTTCGGCCACATTAAGCCAACTGCCGTGTTTAGGCGTGTAATGGAGTTCCAAGCGTTTCGCCAGACGCAAAGCCACTTCCGGTTCGAATGCCTGGTACAGGGAGGCGATAGAATGCGTGTTCAGGTTATCCATCACGAGGCGCACTTTCGGAGCCTCCGGGTAATGAACATCCAACAGATCGCGGACTTGTTCCGCCCATTCCACCCGCGTGCGCTGTGGACGAACACTCACATGCCGCCAGCCCGCAAGCGGTTCCGTAAAAATGAAAATGCTGCACGTTCCATTGCGCACGTACTCCGCATCTTCTCGCAGCGGTTTAGCGGGTTTCATCGGAATGGGCGCCCGGGTTTCATCCAGAAGCTGGTATGCGCCTTCACCCGGCCCTTCATCAAATCGACCGCTTCAAATTGGACCGGGGCAATGATCTGTTTCAGCTCCAGCAGCCCAGTGTGCGGCCTGCGGTCAGGGGAGACAAGCCCGTCGATGCAAAAATTGCCGTCATTCGGCCGGTCGCCGAAATCTCCCCCGTAGGCGTAAAAAGCCGTTCCATCCTCCGTCTTAGCGGCGATACCGTGATCGCACCATTCCCAGACGCAGCCGCCCATCAGCTTCGGATACCGGTCGATCACCTTCCAGTAATCGTGCAGGTCTCCGTGACCGTTCCCCATCGCGTGGCTGTATTCGCATAGAAACAGCGGCTTGCGGCTGCTTTCGTCATTGGCGTACGCTTCGATTTCGTCGACGGTCGCGTACATCCGGCTCTCCATATCAAGGTATTCCGTGTTTGCATGGCCGTTGTACCGTGGAGCGGCTCCTTCGTAATGCACCGGTCTGGAAGGGTCGCGCCGCTTCGTCCATTCCGCCATCGCAATATGGTTCTCATCGTAACCGGACTCGTTGCCGAGCGACCAGATGACGACCGAGGGGTGATTTTTGTCGCGCTCCAACAGTCTCACGGCCCGGTCAAGGAAAGTGTCTCGCCACTGCGGATCGGCGGAAAGCTTATGGAACGCTCCGTCCGCCCAGTCTTCGGCAATGCCGATGCCGTGGCACTCCAGATCGGCCTCGTCGATGACGTAGAAGCCGTATTCGTCGCATAAGTCCAGAAAACGGGGATCGTTCGGATAATGGGACATCCGGATCGTGTTAATGTTATGACGCTTCATCTGATTCAGATCCTGCTTCATATGGCTGAGCGGAATCGTCTGCCCAAGCACGGGGTGGGAATCGTGGCGGTTGACCCCTTTTAACTTCACCGCTTTGCCGTTTATCCGAAATACGCCGCCTTGGATGTCGACGCTACGGAACCCGACCGGGAAGCGCAGCACTTCCTCTCCTGCACGAATGTAAAGCTGGTACTGATACGGCTGCTCCGCATTCCAGAGGACAGGCGCATCTACTTTAATTTGCAGCGTTCCATCGCCGTCTACGGCAATGTCGCCCTGGACGATGGACCGATTGCGGGCATCGCGCAGCTCCGCCGCCACGTTCAGGCTGCCGGTCGATTTCAGATCGATATGCAGCAGGGCGGAACCGAAATCGGCAGCAAGCTCCGGCCGGATTCCGACATCCCGAATATGAACCGGATCTCGCCCCAGCAAATACACATCGCGAAAAATACCCGAATAACGCCAAGCATCCTGATCCTCCAAGTACGTGCCGTCGCACCACTTCAGCGCCATCGCCGCAACCCGGTTGCTTCCCGGCCGCAGGCAGGGGGTAACCCGGAATTCCGCGGGCATGCGGCTGCCTTGACTGTACCCGGCAAAGCTCCCGTTCACCCACAAATAAAAGCAGGAATTGACCCCTTCAAACACGAGATATGTTTCTTTTTCCGCCAGGCGGCCTTCAAGGTTGAAATCTCTTATGTACAAGCCTGCGGGATTGTCGTCCGGTACGAATGGGGGATCGCATGGAATCGGATAGTTGATGTTCGTATAATGCAGCTGGTCGTATCCGCTCGTCTGCCAGCATGACGGCACCAGCAAATCGTCCCATCCATCGGCATCGGCTTCATAAAAACCGTCCTCCACAAGCGTGACGCTGTCCCGGTACTGAAATTTCCAGTTTCCGTTCAACGTTTGATAGTAAGGGGATTTCCCCGTTTGCCCGATTTTGCCGTATCCATATCGCGGAAGGGTATGTAGGCTGCTCTCGCCGGCTCGCGGTTCATATGGAGCACATTCGGATTTTCCCAGTACTTTTCGATGCGGATCATAGCTATCTTGCTCCTTTTCAACAGGGAGTCTGCACTCGTTTGAGCGGCGCGTCCGATACCAATTATAGATGTGATATACTTGTAAATCATAGCGGTCAAAAAAGACAAACTACCGTACAAAATGGACATCGGGAGGACGGAATGAAACTGCTGCAGCTTCACACTAACTTGAACGCCTCCTTTGCGGGAGACGTTCCGCTCTATGTATATACGGTCGAAACTGAGAAGCAGCCTCCCATTACGCGTTTGAACGGCTTTTCCGCCAAACAGCTGTTTTTCACGATTGCCGGTGGCGGTGAGTTTCGTCTGCTCGGGCAGGATAATTGGGACATTTTGATGCCGGACAGGCTGCTTTATATTCCGGGGGGACTGCCTCACGAATATGTGCCGAAAGGCAGGGAGCCGTGGCTTACCGGTTATGTGACCTTTGTGGAAAAAGAAGACGGGTGAATGGAAAGCTGGGGATTCGGGCGGAAGCCGCAGCTGTATGAGTTGAAGGATATCCGCCGCCTGTATGCTTTGCTGGAGGAGATGTGGCTGCATGCCGGGCCGGATTTCGACAAATGGAAATCAGCAGAGCTTTTTCTTGCCTTTTGCGTGGAGTTAAACAAGCAGGTGTTGAACAGCGCAGACCGGGGCCAAGGGTACACGGAGAAGGAGAATCGTGATCCGGATTCGGCCGCAGGCCGGATCACCCGTTTCCTGCACGACCATATGGAACGCAATTTTACGCTGTCCGAGCTGGCGTCTTACGTCGGCTATTCGCCCAAACAAACGGATCGGCTGTTCCGGCAGGAGCTTGGTGTGACGCCGCATCAATATTTGCAGCGGATTCGGCTGCGGTCCGCCGCTTTGTTGCTGGAGGAGCATCCCGCGATAACGGTGCGGCAGGCCGCCGCGCATATCGGAATGGAGCCGGTCTATTTCGCGCGGCTGTTCCGCCGTGAGTTCGGCGTCGTGCCGTCGGAGTACGGAACCCGGGGAACAAGCGGCTCATAAAGGTGCCGTTACCGGCGGTAGCTTCATGCCGGCCCGGGCTGCAAATACTGATCTTCCATCATTTTGATCAGCTGATAGACGGTCCGGTTGTGCGGAACGTCGATCTTTAGCTGTTCCGCGAGCCGGATGACGGCCCCGTTGATCGCCTCGATTTCCGTACTCTGCTTTTTCAAGACATGCTGCAGCATGGAAGGCAAATGATGGCCGGAATGTTCAGGCAAACAAGCCTGGCGCAGCTTTTCCGCAATTTGTCCGCTGTCAATCCCGATGCCTAATTGATTTGCTACCGCCGTTACCTCGTCGATTATGAATCGGGTCAGCCGCTTGCCGAGCGGATGATTTTCCGCCTCTCCGGCGGACATTCGGGTAATGGCGCAAACCGGATTGATCGCGGCGTTGAAGGCGAGTTTTTCCCAAATGATTGTTAACGTATCCCCGGAAACGGCCGCTGGCAGCCCCGCTTCATTGAGCAGCGCCGCAAAGAATTGCGCGCTGTCCGGATTATCATCTGTCAATTTCGCGACATACGTCGTTCCGGCGTCGCCGCTTTTAATCGCCCCGGGTCCCAATAAATCGCTGCTGCACGTTGTGACCCCAACGATAATACGTTCCCGCGGAAAATATTTCGGCAGTATTTCAATGCTGCTGATGCCGTTTTGCAGCGAAACGACATACGTATCGGGCCCGAAGAGCGGCTTGAAACGGTTGATCGCATCTTCGGTATGCTGGTTCTTCGTAAAAACGATCACATAATGATACGGCTTGTCCGCTTGAGCCGAGTCGAACGCGGGGATGGGAATTGTTCGGTCGGTTGTACCGTTCGATACCTTAAGGCCGTAATTCTGAATTTGGTCCACATGTTCTTTCCAAGTGTCGTATAACGTCACGGCGCAACCCGCCTCCTCAAGCCGGGCGCCGAATAATCCGCCCATTGAGCCTGCTCCTACAACTGCGATGGATACCGAACCGTTCATATGTGTCCTCCTTAAGGTTTTGCGTAAGCAAAACCACTTCGTAAGCAAAACCACTTCGTAAGCATAAGCTCTTCAATGTTAGCTTCATGTAAACAGACGGCTTCTGCCGCTAAAACCGAAAATATCCGTATGAATTTACATCATTAAAGATGAATAATAGCTTGATTGGATCCTACCATCATCCCGCCGGGCAGAACTAGTGAACGAATCATACAGTAAAAAAAGAAATTACCGGACGATTTGCCGGTTCTTTTTTTAAGATTAATCAGCTATTGTTATAGGTGTGACAAGGAAGTTGACGTTTTGCAGTACATTAAGTCACACATTCTGATTATTTTTTTTAAAAATCGATGAATTATCCGGGTCGACATTTCCTGCTGCGGCAACCGGACGAATTATCGAGGCTCGCGCTGCAGCTTGCGCTGGACGATCAGCTGTCGATCGGCGCATCCCACAGTGGAGGAGTATGACGAATCCGCGTATGTCGGGGCGTCGAAAATCCGTCGGAAGCGATGCCCAACATTGTCAAACGGCTCGTCCGGCGTGGATACAGCGACAGCGACATCGCCAAAGTGACCGGCGGAAATGCGCTGCGCGCCTTGCGGGAAATATGGGTGAAATAAGCTGCGGCGAACAGGAGGTGAAGTATATGAGCAGTACCGAAGAGCGGGTTGCGATCGTGACCGGTGCCTCTCAGGGCCTCGGTTACGCCATTGCCGCCAAATTGGTCCAGGAAGGGAAGAAGGTCGCATTCGTCAGTCTCGGACTCGATTCCGTCAAAGCGGAATTCGAGCGGGAGACAGGTGAGGGAAGGGTGATATTCTGCGAAATGGACGTCTCCGACAATGCGGCGATTGCCCGGTGCGTCGAAGATGTGACGCGAAGCTGGGGACGGATCGATATTTTGGTCAACAATGCCGGAATTCGCACGGAGACGGCGATCGAAGAAATCGGCCCCGAGGAATGGAACCGGATTATGGCCGTCAATCTGGGAGGCACGTTCTTCTTCTCCCAAGCGGTCGTTCCGGTCATGAAAGAGCAGAAGTGGGGGCGAATCATCAATATGTCGTCCTTCGGCGGCCAGTTCGGACCGCTTACGTCAAGCGCGGCATACAGCGCATCGAAAGCCGGCCAGATAGCGCTTGCGAAAGTGTTTGCCCGAACGCTGGCCGAATACGGCATCACGGTTAACGCCATTGCGCCGGCCGCCATTCGGACGCCGGAGATGGACAAAATTCCGGCGGACGCGCTTGCGGGCATGGTCCGGACGATTCCCGTCGGCCGGGTCGGGGAAGCGGCGGAGGTGGCGGAGCTCGTTTCGTATCTCGTCTCCGATTACGGCGGTTTTGTAACCGGGGCAACAATGGATATTAACGGCGGCAGACTGATGCGTTAAATCAATAATGGAGGAGTGATCGTTCATGGCAATCGAACATGGGGCGCCGCAAATTCCCCCGATGCTGAGGGTGATGATCCAGTTCGAATCGACCGGCTGGTTCGATACGACCGGCGCAGAGAAAACGCAGCACATACTGCCTAAATTAAACGAAGTGCTTGCCGGATGGAAGGACAACGGGTCAAAGCTGATCGGAACGCTTGACCGGGATATTTTAACTGCGGGACATGCGGGTTCGGCCGGATATCATGCCGTCTTTCTGTACGATGTTCCCGATCTGCAGACGGTGACCAACATGACCCACTCTTTCCGCGCCACCGGACTCGACCGTTATTTCCGTCTCGAAGCGGTGCTCGGCCGTCCGTTCTTTTTGCTCGAAAAAACTGATTGAAGATAAGCTATCCAACACTTAATTTTGGCAGGAAAACAAAGCGTGCAGCAAGTACGGAAACAAGCCGGATATTGTCTTTTCCAGGCGCTCTATCTACACAACGACGAGCAAAAACTGAAAGCGGAGCCTGCGCTCGCAGCTAACAGTATCTAAAATTCGGAGAAACACTAAATTTGAGATGATAAAAGGGTGGGGGAGAAACATATGAAAAAATGGTGGATGGGCATTTCATTATTGTTGATCGTTGTCCTGCTGGCCGCTTGCGGCTCAAAGTCAAACGCTCCGGCATCCGGAAATACGTCAACTTCTTCCGGCGACAAGCCGATCGAGCTTACGTATGCCTTCTTCGCTCCGTCTACCACGTTTCCGGCCAAACAGATGGAGAAATGGAAGGAAGAAGTGGAAAAACGGACAAACGGAAAAGTAACAGTCAAGCTATTTCCCGGAGGAACGCTGCTGACCGATAAAAATATGTACGACGGCGTCAAAAGCGGAGTTGCCGATATCGGACTGTCGGTTATGACATATGAACCCGGCCGCTTCCCGCTCATGACGATCGCCGAAATGCCCTCCGGTTTCCCCAATGCGAAAGTGGCAAGCCAGGTCGTCTATGACCTGATGCAGGAATATCCGCAGGACGCCTTTAAAGACATGAAGCTGATCACCGCATTCGCAACCGAACCCGCCTATCTTCAAACGAAAGACCCGATTTCCACATTAAGCGACTTGAAAGGGAAGCAAATCCGGATTTCCGGCGCGCTTGCACCGGTACTGAAAGGGGTGGGTGCTTCTCCTGTCGGCATGTCCCAGTCTGAGGCGGTAGAAGCGCTGCAGACGGGCGTCATTTCAGGCTATGTATCGTCGCGCGAAGTATTGAAGGATTTGAAATTTGCCGAGATGGTCAAATACGAAACGAACTACCCGCTGACGGTATCCACTTTTGCCGCCGTCATGAATAAGGACAAATGGGATTCGCTTCCTCCCGATGTTCAGAAAGTGATTAACGATCTTGGTCCGGAAATTGCCGCATGGGCCGGCGAGTTTTTGGATACCTCCGTCAAAGGAGCGATGGAGTGGGCGCAAACCGAGCAAGGCTTCAAAGTGATCGAGCTTTCTCCGGAGGAAAAGAAAGTGTGGGACGAGAAGCTGAAGCCGTTCCAGGACAAAACGGTGTCCGATCTGCAGGCAAAAGGCTTGCCTGCGGAAGAGTTCCGCAAACGGGTGTACGAGCTGAAGGATCAATATTCGAAGTAAAGCGCGGCACGGCCAAATCATCACGGCGTTGGAAAAGCGAAATCGCCAACGTTCCGGACGATGGCCGATTATTATCGGAAATGAGGTGTCTCCTTGGAACAAGCGAGCGAGATAAAATCCGTGCAGACGGCGAATACGGAGACGGCTGCCGACAAAAAAGAAGTCGTCTTGCTGGCTGTGCTGGAGAAAATCAGCATCAGATTGAATACTGCGCTGGCGGTCGTTGCCGGAGCCTCCATGGTGCTTATATGCGTATTGATCACCGTCAATGTTATTATTCGAAAGTTCGTCTCTCCTATCTTCGGCATTAACGAAATGGTCGGCTGGCTGTCCGCGATCACCGCGGGGTTCGCGATCGGATATACCCAAATTCACCGGGGCCATGTCGATATGGATATTGTCGTCGACAAATTTCCTCCCCTGGTGAGAAGAACCATTTACAGCGCAACGCATTTGATCAGTATGGTCTTTTTCGCATTCGTTTCCTATCAGCTGGTTGTTTATGCCAATAATATGATGAAAGAAGGAACGCTCTCGGAAACGCTCGCGGTCATTTATTACCCGTTCATCTATCTGCTTGCCATCGGCTTCTTCGGCTTAACGCTAGCCCTTTTCGTCGACTCCATCAAATTCATCATGAAGGGTGATCACAAGTGAGTTTAACCCTATATGCAGTTATAGGTATTGCGGTTTTGTTTCTGCTGATGTTTTTGCGGATGCCCATCAGCTTTTCCATGCTCATTGTCGGATTTGCCGGCTTGTACGCCGTTGTTTCTTCGAAAGCCGCATTTACCGTCGTCAGCGGCGATTTATGGTCGCAATTTTCCAGTTATTCGCTCAGCGTCATTCCGCTTTATGTGTTTATGGGTGAAATCGTATTTCGGTCAGGCATTACGGAACGGCTCTTTCAAGCCGCTTATAAATGGGTTGGGCATTATAGGGGCGGAATGATCTGGACGGTCATCCTGGCCAGCGCCGGCTTCGGTTCAATCTGCGGATCCAACTCGGCCACCTCTGCGACGATCGGTTCGATGGCGCTGCCGGAATTGAAAAAATTCAAGTACAGCGACACGTTAAGCACAGGAAGCGTCGCCGGAGGCGGGTCGCTCGGCATTATCATCCCTCCGAGTACAGTGCTGCTTGTCATCGCGATCCAGGCGCAGCTGTCCATTAAAGACTTGTTTGTCGCCAGCATCGTGCCGAGCATTTTGTTGGTCGTGTTGTTTCTGCTTGTCATCGGATATGTTTGCTGGCGCGACCCGGAGATGGCTCCCGCTGCCGGTCACAACCCGACCTTGATCGAGAAGCTCAAAGCGATATCGGGCGTGATGCCGACGCTGCTGCTGCTCATTTTCGTCATCGGCGGCCTGTTTCTCGGCTGGTTTACGCCGACGGAATCGGGGGCGGTCGGCGCTTTCGGATCGCTCGCGTATGCCGTTGCGAGGCGCAAATTAAGCTGGGTTAACTTCAAGCTGGCCGTATTCGACTCGCTTCGTTCATCGGCCATGGTCATCATGATGGTCTTAGGAGCGCTTGTATTCGGCCGGTTTCTGACGATTACCCGGCTGCCGTTTGAAGTCGCCGACTGGGTCACATCGCTAACGATACCTTCCGTATGGATTATGGTCATGATTTTTGTTGTATTTGTTATCGGAGGCCATATTATGGACGCTTTCGGCTTCCTTATTATTTCAATCCCGATCTTTTTCCCGGCCGCCGTTCAGCTCGGCTACGATCCGATCTGGTTTGCCGTCATGATGTGTATCATTACAAGCGTGGGCGCGATTACGCCGCCGTTCGGTATTAACGTATTCGTCGTCAAAGGGCTAGTGCCGGATGTGCCGGTAATGAGCATCTTTAAAGGTTCGTTATATTACGTGTATGCTTACCTCATTTGTATCGCCATTTTGACGGCATTTCCGAAATTGATGACATTTATTCTATAAACGGGATGTGAAAGCATGATGAGTTTGAGCGAATATATCGAAGGGCTGCTGGGGGAAGAGGAGCCTTTGCTGGAAGTGGAGCCGGCCAGTCACCTTTCCCTCCGGAAAGAGGGTGAGGACGAGTGACCGAGCATCTGATGTTTCAGGACATCGACTCCTTGTCGCAATTGATCCGCACCAAGCAGCTTTCGCCGCTTGAAATTACGGGCCGGGTTCTGCAGCGGATCGACCGGTTGAACCCGGTGTTGAACGCTTATATACGGGTAACTCCCGAAGAGGCGATGCGACAAGCGGAAGCGCTTCATGAAGAAATGATGCAGGGGCGGATCAGAGGTCCGCTGCACGGCATTCCGATCGCGGTCAAAGATATTATCCAGACGAAAGGGACGAATACGACGGCCGGATCGAAAGTATTCCAGCACTGGGTGCCGGACGAGGATGCGTTCGTCGTGCAGCGGCTGAAGGAAGCGGGTGCCGTCATCGTCGGCAAAGCGAACTTGCATGAATTTGCGATGGGCGCGACGACGGAAAATCCGTATTACGGGGCTGCGCGCAATCCGTGGGATCTGGACAAGATTGCCGGAGGATCGAGCGGCGGGAA
>NZ_ASSC01000552.1 GCF_000520735.1 Paenibacillus forsythiae T98 | reverse complement strand
GTCACAGCGCGGGTCGGTGCCGCCGCTGCGGTAGCCGTTGTCGTCGATGGAGATGACATGGGCGTGTCCGGCTAATCCGTCGTAATCCGTCACTTTCCGAACCTTATGCCCGGCCGCAGCCAGCTCTTCGAGCACGGGCTCCTCTACTCTGCCTTCTATCGTAAGCGCCTGGGTCGGCTCGCCCCACGTTCTTCCCCAGACGAACCGGGGCTCGTCGACGGCCTGCTGGGGATTCATTCCATAGTGCAGCAGCCGGGTCAGCAGGAGCGTCTGGGTCTGCGGCTGCCCCTCGCCGCCCTGGGTTCCATACAGGATGGCGGGCTTGCCGTCCCGGCAGGCCATCGCCGGCATCAGTGTATGGAAGGTGCGCTTATGCGGCTCCAGCGTGTTGACCGCCGCCGGGTCCAGCGAGAAGAAAGAGCCTCTGTTCTGGAGCAGAACGCCGGTGCCGCCCGGAGCGGCTCCCGAGCCGAATTCGAAGTACAGGCTCTGAATGAAGGAGACCGCATTGCCTTCCGCATCCACAACCGCAGCGTAGG
>NZ_ASSC01000551.1 GCF_000520735.1 Paenibacillus forsythiae T98 | reverse complement strand
TTGCGCGGCGCGTAGGCGATGAAGACGCCGTTGTCGACGGTATGTTTGCCTCTCTTGTCATAGTAATCCTGCTGCGAGGTTCCCGTCTTGCGGGCAAAGTCGTAAGGGAAGCCTTCAAACGCGCTAACCTTACTGTTCATGCCGCGTTTTACTTCATTCCAGTAGGAGTCGTCCATCTTAACGGTGTTCAGCACTTCGCGTCCGAATGTTTTGACCACCCGACCCGAGGGATCGGTGATTTTGCTGACCAGGTGGGGCTTGATGCGTTCGCCCTTGTTAGCAAGCGTTGAAGCGTACTGAGCCAATTGAAGGGCCGTATAAGCACCCTGTTGGCCAAAAGATGCGTACACCATCGCCGACTGGACACTGCCTAACTTCGCTTCTTTTCTATAGTTGATTTGACCCCTGTGCTCATTTGGCAAGTCAACGCCCGTAGATACGCCAAGACCAAACTCTTTCATATATTTATCCCATACATCTATGCTCTGTGAGGAATATTTATTGTAAAGTCTCTTGCCTACCATATCCACCATAAAGACGTTTGAAGATTGCGCTATGGCCTCAGCCGGGTCCATTCTTCCTAGAACGTGACCGGATGCATTCCGAACCTTTGTTTCATAGCCGGCTTTGCCAAATGAGGTAACCCCTGTGTCCGTATACCAATCCGATGTTCTAAAAAGCCCTTCATTCAACCCGATTAAAACGCTAAGGGGCTTTATGGTTGAACCCATCAATACAGTTGAGCTAAAGCCGTGCCCTGATCTTCCGGATGAGATTGGTGTAATTGCACCATTCAGATAATTATTTTCTATTTCACCCCATACCTTCATTATATCTCCATCAATCCATGCATTCGTATCATAATCCGGCATGCTAGCCATTGCCACGACATTCCCCGTATCTACTTCCATCGCGACCGCGTAGCCCGTTATAGCGTCA
>NZ_ASSC01000550.1 GCF_000520735.1 Paenibacillus forsythiae T98 | reverse complement strand
GGAGGACGGCGGCCTGCTGCCGCAGCTGAAGGAGCTGCTGCAGCGCCATCCCGGAGCGGTGCCCACGCTCCTGTTCTACGAACGGGCGCAGAGGCTGATCGCGCTGAGCGACAGCTTTCGGATCAAACCGTCGCCGGAGCTGTTCGGTCTTGTCGAATCGCTGCTCGGACAGGGAACAATAAGAATAAAATAAGAACATTTCGCCTCTTTTTCGCATACATTAGGGAACCACAGGCTTTACTTGCGGAAAGGGGAATGATGATGTCCTACCAGCTGGCGGTGGATTTATTGGAGCGCAGAGGCGTTTCCATTGATTCGATTGCCGAGATCGTATACAAGCTGCAGTCGTCCTATTATCCGAATTTAAGCGGGGACGAGTGTACAGCGAGCGTCAAGGCCGTCCTGGGCAAAAGAGAGGTGCAGTATACGCTGATGACGGGCATCACGCTGGATGAGCTGGCGGAGAAGAAGCAGTTGCCGCAGCCCTTCCAGGCGATTATGGAGGCCGATGAGTCGCTTTACGGAGCGGACGAGACATTGGCGCTTGGCATCACCGGCGTTTATGGCATGATCGGCCTGACCGGCTTCGGTTATCTGGACAAAATCAAGCTGGGCGTCATCGGCGAACTGAACGGCCGTAAGGACGGAATTCATGTCTTTCTCGACGATCTGGTCGCCGGCATAGCCGCTGCGGCTTCCGCAAGAATCGCGCACCGTCACGAAGGGGCGAAGGTGTATCCCGACAGGGCAAATCCGGCCGAAATCGAGCCATAGAGTATGAATCCGGCGCGGTCTTTCCCGCGTTCCCCTCCTCCCTCTTTTGTTGCAGGAAAAAAGAAAATTGTGTTATCATGGTTCCATTATACGGGATACGGCTTTGGAATCGAGATGGGGAGGCCTCGTCAGGACATGTGGACGGTCATTTACATTGCGCCGACCGCCAAAGTGGCGGATATGATTAAGAGCAAGTTGACAGAAGAGGGATTTCTGGTAAAATGTCGTCCTGTCAATATGTCCAAGCAGCAGTTTGAGATTCTGGTTCCTTCCGGCGAGCTTGATGAAGTGCAGGAAGTGCTTAACCTGATTTTACATCCCTAGATTTACATCACTAGAGCAGTCATACGTTGTAGAAGCTGCCTAAGGCAAATAAACGGCTGAAGAGGTGCGACTCTTGTTTAAAGATTTGTTTCAGAAGAAAAGGAAATACGCGACAGTTCCTTCGCAGCGTCTGGAGCAGCCGAGCACACCTGCGGAGGGGGAAAGGCCCAAGCGGGAAATCCCCGAAGGGCTGATGAGCAAGTGCCCCAAATGCGGTTCCATCCAGTACAGTAAGGAGCTGGAGAAGAATCTCAAGGTATGTACGGCCTGCGGCCATCATCTGCGGCTGAACGCTCCGGAACGGATTGCCATCACGCTGGACCCGGGCAGCTTCACTGAGTTCGACGCGGAGATGACGTCCGTGGACCCGCTTGAATTTCCGGGATACAGCACGAAGCTGGAGCAGCAGCGGCTGAAATCGGGCCAGCTTGACGCCGTGATTACAGGACAGGGAAGCATCGACGGCCATCCGGTTATTGTGGCGGTCATGAACTTTGAATTTTTTACGGGCAGCATGGGCTCGGTGGTGGGGGAGAAGATTACCCGCGCCGTCGAGGAAGCGACGGAAAGAAAGCTGCCGATGATTATATTCTCGACTTCCGGCGGAGCCCGGATGCAGGAGAGCATCCTGAGCCTGATGCAAATGGCGAAGACCAGCGCGGCGCTGGCCCGTTTGGGCGAGTCCGGAGGATTGTACATATCCGTAATTACGGACCCCACGACAGGCGGCGTGTCCGCAAGCTTTGCGACGCTGGGCGATATCAATATTGCGGAGCCGGGAGCCGTATTCGGTTTTGCCGGACGCATTGTAATCGAACAGACCATCCGCCAGAAGCTGCCGGATGATTTCCAGACGGCGGAGTTCAATTTACAGCACGGCCAGCTTGATCTGGTGGTGCACCGAAAGGAAATGCGCTCTATGCTCAGCAAAATTCTGGAGCTGCATGACGTGAAGGGGGGATTTTAGAATGGCGGGGGACTTGCCTTTTGAAAAACCTCTCGTTGATATGCGCAAGAAAATTACGGAGCTGAAGCAGTTCGGGGATGAGAAGGGGATTGATTTCACCGACGAAATCGCCCGGCTGGAGGAACGATACAAGCTGCTGGAGGAGGAGATTTATTCCCATATTTCTCCGTCGCAGAAAATGCACCTGGCCCGGCACCACGGCCGTCCGACCTCGCTTGATCTGATCGGGCTTATCTTCACCGACTTTATCGAGCTGCATGGCGACCGGATGTTCGGCGACGACCTTGCGGTCGTCGGCGGCATTGCGAAGCTGGAGGGGATACCGGTTACCGTAATTGGACAGCAGCGCGGCAAGGACACGAAGGACAATATCGCCCGATTCTTCGGCAGCCCGCATCCCGAGGGCTTCCGCAAGGCGCTTCGTCTGATGCAGCAGGCGGACAAGTTCCGCCGTCCGATCATTACCTTTATCGATACGAAGGGCGCCTATCCCGGCAACACTGCGGAGGAGCGGGGCCAATCGGAGGCGATTGCCCGCAATCTGCGCGAGATGTCCGGACTCGGCGTGCCTGTCGTCTGCGTAATTATCGGCGAAGGCGGCAGCGGCGGCGCGCTGGCGATGGCCGTGGGCAACCGCGTGCTGATGCTGGAGCATGCCATTTACTCCGCCATTTCGCCTAATGGCGCCGCGTCGATTCTGTGGAAGGATGCTACGAAGGCCGACCAGGCGGCGGAAGCGATGAAGATCACGGCGGATGATCTGCTTGCCATGGAAGTCATCGAGGAGATGATCCCTGAGCCCAAGGGCGGGGCGCACCGCGATTACGAGAGCACGGCGGCGTCCATCAAGAATGCCATCGTCCGGCATTTGCATGAGCTGAGCGGTCTGGATGCCGACGAGCTTAAGGAGGACCGTTACCGGAAGTTCCGGAAGATCGGGGAGTTCGCGGAATCGCAGGCTGCGGAAGAAGCTATTGCCGAAGAACCCGCGCTTAGTCCGGAGTAAGCATTGAACATCTTTGTTTGGAGCTGCGGCTCCCGAACAACTCTGCATTCCGTAACCCCGAATCCGCTTCGGGGTTATTTTTTATTTGACTGCGACGACGCTAATTTGAATGAAAAAGCCGCAGAAACATTGATTTTACCGTCCGGTTGAAGTAATATTCATAAGGGCGCAGTCCATACTGCATATGACATAGTTCCTATTCAATTGGACAAGTTTGTAGTAGATTTTGTAGTTGGAAAAAGCGAGACAGAGAGAAACAAAAAAACGGAGGAAAACTAATGCGGAAAAGTAAAATTGTATGTACGATTGGTCCTGCAAGTGAATCGTTGGAGAACCTCAAGAAATTGATTCTGGCCGGAATGAATGTGGCACGCCTGAACTTCTCCCACGGTGACTTTGAAGAGCATGGAGCGCGGATCAAGAACATCCGTCTGGCATGTAAGGAACTGAACAAGACCGTTGCCATCCTGCTCGATACGAAAGGACCTGAGATTCGCACAGGCAAGCTGGAAGTGGAGCCGATTGAACTGGTGCAGGACGAGTACCTGACCCTGACTACGGAAGAGATTCTTGGCGACAAAAATCGTATTTCCGTAACTTATGCCGATCTTCCTAAGGATGTTAAAGTAGGTTCCACGATTCTCATTGACGACGGCCTCATCGGACTTACCGTTGTCGACATTCAAGGCACGGAAATCAAGACCCGTATTGTCAACGGCGGAACAATCAAGAGCAAGAAGGGCGTTAACGTGCCCGGAGTTGCTATTTCCCTGCCTGGTATTACGGAAAAAGACACCAACGACATCATTTTCGGGATCGAACAGGACATCGATTTTATCGCCGCTTCCTTCGTTCGCAAAGCCAGCGATGTCAAGGAAATTCGCGATCTTCTCGCGAAGCATAACGCGGGCCATATCCAAATCATCTCCAAAATCGAAAACCAGGAAGGTGTCGACAATCTCGACGAAATTCTTGAGGTTTCCGATGGCCTGATGGTTGCCCGTGGTGACCTTGGTGTTGAGATTCCGGCGGAAGAAGTGCCGCTCGTACAGAAACTGATGATTCAAAAATGTAACATTGCGGGCAAACCGGTAATCACCGCTACGCAAATGCTTGATTCCATGCAGCGCAACCCGCGTCCAACCCGCGCAGAAGCGAGTGACGTGGCCAACGCCATCTTCGACGGAACCGACGCGATCATGCTGTCCGGTGAAACGGCTGCCGGTAAATATCCGGTAGAATCGGTACTGACGATGTCCCGCATCGCCGAGAAAGCCGAATCCGCGCTGAACCACCGCGACATTTTCCTGAAACAGCAAATTGCCCAAAAGACGACAGTAACGGAAGCGATCAGCCAATCCGTAGCCATCTCGGCGCTGGATCTGAACGCCAAAGCGATCATTTCCTCGACGGTCAGCGGCCACACTGCCCGGGTAGTTTCGAAGTACCGTCCGGTATCTCCGATCATCGCGGTAACGACTCAGGAAAGAACAATGCGCCAACTGGCTCTTGTATGGGGCATAACGCCGGTTCAAGGTTCCCCGGCTTCTTCCACGGATGAGCTTCTGGAAACGGCTGTCAAGGGCGGCAAAGCTTCCGGCCTTGTTGCTGCAGGCGACCTGGTTGTCATCACAGCAGGCATTCCGCTCGGACATTCCGGTTCCACCAACCTGGTGAAAGTGGAGCAAATTACGGAGTAACTGCCGGTAACCTCATAACTGAAGTCTAACCTTATTGCAAGCTATAGATTTCAAATACAAAAGCAATGGCATTTTTCGCCATTGCTTTTTGCATGTTGCTTCAGGGACCATGACGGGGAGGACATAAGACAGCATGAGGAGAATTGCTGAAGCTCCCGCAGAAAGCGGTCCGCGGCCGCCGAAGGATTTGGCACGCAACTTGAAATATAACACGGAATAAGCTATTTTTAATCAAAGGAAAGGAGGATATCATGCATGGAAACCCAAGATTGTGCGCAGGGCCCCTGGCATGCCGCCTCCTTCAGGGTCCGTTACCAGGAGAGCGACCAGATGGGCGTGGTCTACCACTCCAATTATTTGAACTGGTTTGAAATCGGCCGGACCGAGATGCTGCGGGAACTCGGCTTTACCTATCTTGAGCTGGAGAACAAGGGCGTGCTGCTTCCCGTCACCTCGGCGGAACTGCGCTACAAACGATCCGCGAAATATGACGACATGGTCGTTGTCTATACCCGTATGACATCCTTCACTCCGGTTCGCCTGACTTACGAATATGAGGTTCGGCGGATACCCGGTCAGAAGCTGGCCGGAAGCGGTCTGCCAGGAACGGATGCCGCTGCTTCGCATAACCATAATGGGGAACCGTTTGCGGCGGGCTTCCAGGCCTTGGCAGCCGGAGACCTGCTGGTCACCGGCTCCACAGGTCATGCCTGGGTTAACCGGGAGCTGAAGCCCGTGCGGCTGGACAGGACATTGCCTGAAGTTTACGGCGCAATCATGAAGGCGCTGCGCGAAGAAAAGGGGACGATATGATTAAAAGAAACTGGCTGTGGGCGGCGTTATTTATTATCCCGGCCACAGAACTATTCGGCTTTATTCTGGTATCGTCCTGGTTCGGAGCGTCCAAGACGCTGCTGCTGCTGATCTCGACTTCTCTCATCGGTCTGCTGATGATGCGCTTTGAAGGCAGCAAGGTGCTGCAGGACAGCCGGCAGCAGGTGCAGGAGGGCAGAATTCCGGGCCGGACCATGCTGGACGGGTTATGCATCTTTTTCGGGGGGCTGCTGTTGATTATCCCGGGCTTTATCACGGATATTATCGGCTTCACTCTGGTTTTTCCCCTGACCCGGCCAATATACCGCGGATTTCTGCTGAAATGGATTGAGAAGAAAATGAAGAATGGCACGTTTACGTATTATAAGAGATAACCAAGTTCTCGAATCCATATCTGACAAAGAAGAGCGAAGGCATCCGGCAATCCATCGGGCCTTCGCTCTTTGTTGTTGTATAACAGCCGACAGCCCGTGAGGTAAGCTTGCGCTGCCCTCTCAGCGCAATCTGCCGCTGAGAATATAGGAATGCAGGCTGCGGAAGACGCCTGCCCGCCAAAAGGCGCCAGCAATGACAAGCGCAACCGGACCGAGAATCAGGCCGCCCGCGCCAAGCAGCTTCAGACCGGCGAACATGCCGATCAGCATGGCCAGCGGGTCGAGGCCAACGCTGCTGGCCAGCAGCTTCGGCTCCAGCACCTGACGGGTAATCAAAGTAATGCCATACAGCACGGAAAGACCGATGGCAAGCTGCATATCGCCTGTCATAAAGGAGTAGAGAGCCCAGGGAATCATCACGATGCCGACGCCAAGATAGGGCATCAGATCGACAAGGCCGATCATCAGTCCAAGCACGAATGCCGATTTGACGCCCAGGAGCATCAGGCCGACGATAACAATGGCTCCTGTGATCGAGATCAGGACAAGCTGCGCCAGCAGATAGCCGAAGAATGCTCTCCGCAGATCGATCCAGATTTCGGCGGCCGCGCCGCGAAAGCCGTCCGGCAGTATGACTGACAGCATTCGGCCTCGCCGCTCCCAGCCTGTGGCGAGAAAAAAGGCGGCCAGAATGACGACAATCAGCACCGTTCCAAGCGAAGGAAGGGAAGCGATCAGCTTCACAATCAGATTAAAGACGCCGGTAACGAGCCGGGTCGCGGCTACCCCGAGCGTTTCGGTCGTTTTGCTGATATGACTGTCGATGGTGGAGTGATAATCCGGATTGCTGTTGTAGAACAGGTTGATTTGGTTAATGATATTTTGAAGGCGGTTGCTTCGGCTCCAGGATTGAAGCTGTTCATGCCACTGCGGCGCGTGCAGATTGAAGGTTTGGGCAAGAGCGGCCAGCTCTTTGACCAGCCGGGTAACCAGCGCGGTAAGCACAATCCCCGCAGAGCCGATATATAGCGCAAGCGAGAGAATAACCGCAAGCCATGTCGGCAGCCGCAGCCGCTTCAGGGCTTCTACAACCGGACGTATGCTGTATGCGAGCAGCCAGGCCAGGCACAGCGGGTAAAGCAGCGGAAGCAGCACATAGAGGCTGAACAGGACAAGCAGGGCGGCGAGAAGGACCCACAGGCCTCTCAGCAGCCGCGTTAGCGTCAGGCGGTCCATGCCGATTCTCCTTTCATCGCGGTAATGAACGGCTGGTACAATGCTCGTCCCTGCCTTAATGTATATTCCGGTGAATGAGGATTCATCCCCTTTTTGTGACGGTTGAAGCTGAAAGGCATGCTTTATGCACGTTCGTAAGGAAGCATTTTTCTATCTCTCCGATAAAATCATTTGATGCGCTGCAAAGCTTCCGTACAGTTCACGTAATCTACAATTTCCGGTATGATAATTAAAGGCTTTATTTTTGGATTGACCCTTAAATCCTCGCCCTCTCGGGGCGGTGGGCTTTATGATGCGCTATCATTTTTTAATTACTTTAAATTGTAAATGTTTTCACGGGTTTACACCTCTAATACCCACTTGGCAAAAGGAGAGATCTTACAATGACAGTTATAAAGGGATTGGAAGGCATCGTTGCGGCCGCATCCTCCATCAGCTCGATTGTGGATGGCGTGCTCACTTACCGCGGATATGATATCGATGATCTCGCAGAGAATGCCAGTTTTGAAGAAGCCGCTTTCTTGCTCTGGTTCGGCAGCTTGCCGACAACGGCCGAGCTGGAGAAGCTCAAGCGGGACCTCAGTGATTTTGCGGCGATTCCGGAGCCGCTTATCGCGCAGATGAAGCTGTATCCGAAGGATGCCAACACCATGGCCGCGCTGCGCTCCGCCATATCGAGTCTGGCGCTGTACGATGAGGCTGCCGATGATATGAGCCGCAGCGCCAATGAAATCAAGGCCGTGAAGCTGCAGGCGCAAATTCCGACGATCGTTGCGGCGCTGGCGCGGATCCGCAAGGGGCTGGAGCCTATTGCGCCCAAGCCCGGCGCCTCCATCGCCGAGAACTTTTTATATATGCTCCGGGGCGAGCAGCCCGATATGGTATCGGTCAAGGCTCTGGACACGGCTCTGGTGCTGCATGCCGATCATGAGCTTAACGCTTCGACCTTTGCCTCAAGGGTGACGGTCGCGACGCTGTCCGATATATATTCTGGAGTCACTTCGGCGATCGGCGCGCTCAAAGGCCCGCTGCACGGAGGCGCGAATGAAGCCGTGATGAAGATGCTGGAGGAAATCGGCGGCATTGACAACGTGGAGCCTTATATCCGCGGCAAGCTGGATCGCAGGGAGAAAATTATGGGCTTTGGGCACCGCGTCTACAAGAACGGCGATCCGCGCGCGAAGCACCTGATGAAAATGTCGCGCGAACTGGGCGTGATCAAGGGAGATACGAGGCTGTACGACATGTCCGTGAAGATCGAAGGGATGGTGACCGGACAAAAAGGCCTCAAGCCCAATGTCGATTTTTATTCCGCCTCCGTGTATACTCAATTAAGCATAGACCGCGAGCTGTTTACGCCGATCTTCGCCATCAGCCGGGTATCGGGATGGACCGCTCACATTCTCGAACAGTATGAAGATAACCGCATTATCCGTCCGCGCGCGGAATACACGGGTCTTGTGGAGCAGAAATACGTTCCGGTCAACGAAAGATAAGCAGCCTTTGCGCATGCCTGTCCTCTAGCGGAAGGGCGGGCTGCGGCAGATAATGGGCCGCTGAAGGGCGTGCGCTTCTTCCAGCCGGTCTGCAGCCGGAAGCTGGCAAGAAGCGTATGCTCCACACCACTTTTAAGGAGGAATTACACACTAATGCTGAAACTCGAAAAGTACCAACTGCCGACAGAGGGCGAGCAAATTACGATTGACAATGGCAAGCTGCAGGTCCCCGATCAACCGATCATTCCTTTTATTGAAGGCGACGGAACCGGACGCGACATTTGGAAAGCCTCCAAGCGGGTGCTGGATGCGGCCGTTGAGAAAGCTTACGGCGGAACCAAGAAGATTGCCTGGTATGAAGTGTTCGCCGGAGAGAAAGCGTACAATACATACGGAGAATGGCTTCCGAACGATACGCTCGAAGCGATCCGCGAGTACATCGTCGCAATCAAGGGACCGCTGACGACTCCGATTGGCGGAGGCATCCGTTCTCTTAACGTGGCGCTGCGCCAGGAGCTGGATCTGTACGTATGTCTGCGTCCGGTACGGTATTTCGACGGCGTGCCTTCCCCGGTGAAGCATCCGGAGCTTGTGGACATGGTCATTTTCCGGGAGAACACGGAGGATATCTACGCCGGCATCGAGTATCAGGAAGGAACCGAGCAGGTCAAGAAAGTGATCGAGTTCCTGCAAAAAGAAATGGGCGTAAGCAAGATCCGCTTCCCGGAAACGTCGGGCATCGGCATCAAGCCGGTATCCTCCGAAGGCTCGAAGCGCCTCGTGCGTGCAGCGGTGGAATACGCGGTCAAGCATGGCCGGAAGAGCGTCACGCTTGTGCATAAAGGCAACATTATGAAATTCACCGAGGGCGCGTTCAAGAACTGGGGCTATGAGGTGGCCGAGCAGGAGTTCGGCGACAAGGTGTTCACCTGGAACCAGTACGATGTAATCAAGGAGCGCGAAGGCGCTGACGCGGCGAATGCGGCTCAGAAGCAGGCGGAGCAGGATGGCAAAATCATCATCAAGGACGCCATCGCCGACATCGCGTTGCAGCAGGTGTTGACGCGTCCGACGGATTTTGACGTTATCGCCACGCTGAACCTTAACGGCGACTATCTGTCCGATGCGCTGGCGGCGCAAATCGGCGGGATCGGCATCGCTCCGGGAGCGAACATCAATTACGTGACCGGACATGCCATTTTTGAAGCAACCCACGGTACGGCTCCGAAATATGCGGACAAGGACGTTGTGAATCCCGGTTCGGTTATTCTGTCCGGCGTCATGATGCTTGAGCATTTGGGCTGGCAGGAAGCCGCCGATCTGATCTACAAAGGCATGGGAACGGCCATCAACAACAAAACGGTAACTTATGATTTCGCCCGGCTGATGGAAGGAGCGACAGAGCTGAAATGCTCCGAGTTCGCTGATCAAGTAATCCAGCACATGTAGGAAGGAATTCGCATGTGTAATTGACAAAAGTATGAACGCATCCCCATTTTATTTAGGATAAAATGGGGATTTTCTTTTGTGTTTGAGAAGTTATTGTTTATAATTATTATTGATATAACATATGTCATAGATTTATCGGGAGGGATATGGTATGGACTGGAGCGTTTTAATGTTCTTACATATGATCGGCACCCTGGCGGTTGGTTTCTATCTGGTGCTGCCTTTCATTCTGGGCCGGACCGAGAAGCTTTCTGCGGCAGCCAGGGAGGGGACGCTTAGCGCAGTCAGCGGGTTTAACCGCTTTGCCCAGTATGGCCTGGTCATTCAACTGCTCACAGGCGGTTACATGATGACCAAAGGAGAGTACTCGGTCCCGTGGATGATTATTGTCTCCCTGCTGCTGCTTGCCATGTTCGCCCTGGGCGGCATTATGAGCAGACCGCTGCGGCTGGCGGCCTCGGGCATGAAGCAGAGCCGCGACGTCTCCGGCGAAACCGGCAAAATCCGCACATTGAGCGCGCTTCTGGCCGTATGCTTGCTGATTATGGTTTTCTTTATGGTTTTTGACGAGATTATCTGAATAGCCGCGCTAAGCTCGTCCGATTTGCGCCCGTCTTCCCTTGGGAGAGGGCGTTTTATGTTTGTGGAGATTCATGATGCATGGATTCTCCCCGTGATTGATCTTCCGGCAATTGGTTAAGTTAAATATCGTAAGGAAATTGAATAATTGTCAACCCCCAAGACATCCTAAGGAAAGTCTAATTTTTACAACTTTTCGAAAGGAGAATGCAACATGTCTACGAGCAATCAGCAAAGCCAGAAGACTTTACCGCCCCAGCATCAGGATCGTCAGCCCGGATTGGAATCGGAGATGACGCCGCGTCCTAAATACGAACCAGCGGCATACAAAGCGGCAGGCAAGCTGCTGGGCAAAGCGGCCCTGATCACCGGCGGAGACAGCGGCATCGGCCGCGCGGTAGCCGTGGCTTTTGCCAAGGAGGGAGCCGATGTGGTCATATCCTACCTGAACGAACATTCCGACGCGGAGGAGACGAAGCGCCAGGTCGAGCAGGAAGGACGCAAATGTGTTCTTGTCTCCGGCGATATCGGCGTCGAAGCATTCTGTCAGGACCTGATAAACAAAACTGTTGAGGGTCTGGGCAAGCTTGATATTCTTATCAACAATGCTGCGGAGCAGCATCCGCAAGCGAAGATCGAGGATATCAGCTCCGAGCAGCTGGAGCGGACGTTCCGCACCAATATTTTCTCGATGTTCTATTTGACAAAAGCGGCGATGCCCCACTTGAAACAGGGATCGACCATCGTCAATACAACTTCGATTACCGCTTACAGAGGTAATCCTCAGCTGCTGGACTACTCGTCCACCAAAGGCGCAATCCTCAGCTTCACCCGCTCGCTCGCCATGAATCTGGTCGATAAAGGCATTCGTGTCAACGCGGTCGCGCCGGGTCCGATCTGGACGCCGCTCATTCCGTCCACCTTCGACGAGAAGCAGGTCAGCGAGTTCGGCGGAACGCAGCCAATGAAGCGCCCTGGACAGCCTGAAGAGCTGGCACCGGCTTTTATCTATCTGGCTTCCGATGATTCTTCGTATGTGACCGGCCAGGTCCTTCATGTGAATGGCGGCGAAATCGTCAACGGCTGACATCATGTAACGCAAAGATCCGGTCCCCATGATGCGGATGGGCTTTTTGCATGAAACAGTGGTATTAAAAGGAAAATTATGATACGCTGTGGAGGATCGATAATTGCATAGCACGGACACTAGGGGTGCCGCAAGGCTGAGACGGACGAACGGTTCGGACCCTTTGAACCTGATCTGGTTTGGACCAGCGTAGGGAAGTGGAGAGTGAATATCTGCATCCGGGCCTCTTACGGCTCGAACCCATTGCAGTTTCCAGCCGCCTTCCTTCGGGAGGGCGGTTTTTTGGTGCGGTTTGGGATAAAAGAAACACGGGAGGCGAAACATCGCCATGAGTTCAGAAAAAGATTCCGTTCCCCGGTTATCGGGGGCTGTGGAGATCCGGGAAACCGAGCCTGAAATCCATCTCATTTCCGGCGGAGGGACATCGCTGGACAGCTTTGTCCTTATCTCCGCCGCCGTCCATCCCTTTGTGGATTATATCCATTTGCGCGAGAAGTCGTGTACCGCAAATGAGCTGTACCATGCTGTGCGGGAGATGTGCCGCCTTGGAGTGCCGCCCGGGCAAATCGTCGTGAACGACCGGCTGGATGTCGCGCTGGCTTCCGGCGCCGCAGGCGTTCAGCTTGCGGGGCACAGCCTTCCCGCCGCCGC
>NZ_ASSC01000549.1 GCF_000520735.1 Paenibacillus forsythiae T98 | reverse complement strand
CTGTTAGCCACTATCCTGCGGCTTGCCCGGTGCGCCCTTGATCGGCTACGATAGTGAGAATCAACGGATCATGGAGGGGGGAGGGCAATGGTGCAAAAGAGAAACTTCAAGGACTCGATCCGCCGTATGTTTTTGCTGTATGCTTTTGTTCCGATCTCTCTTCTGTTCATCCTGTTTCTGATCTTCACTGTCGTCAACGCCCGCTTTATGCTGATCCATCAGACCAAGGAAGCCGGCAAAGCGATCCGCTCTTCGCTCGGAGAGGTGTATCAAGCCTACTGGGAGGAAGTGAACCGGATGGCCGAGCTTCCCGAGGTGATTGACTATACCGATACCCGGCGCGGCAGTCCGCGTGTGTACGAGGAATTTTACAATTTCAATAACCGTCAGCAGGTCAAGAGCATCATGCATATTCTGAGCAGGAGTGGCGAGATTCTGACTTCTTCCGCCAATCTCGGTCCGGAGTCCTCCGATCATGCGCTGAAGGCTATCGTGCTCCGGATGTCCAGAACCGGGCAGGCTCTGCTGGCCGAGAGCAACCATATCCGCTTTTCCCATGACCGCTACACCGTGTACACTTTTGCGAAGGAAATCCGGAAGGATGGAAAAGTCATCGGGTATCTGGCTTACCAGTTGTATGAAGAGGATTTTCAGAAGCTGATTTTTGTGCGGAATAATGAAATCGCGATCGTGACGGATCAGCACCAAACGATAATTGCCACCACCAACAACATTGTCAGGGGACTTCTGAACAAACTAACGCTTGAGAAGGACAACGGATATATTGTGATTAATGACGGGAAGTATTACGGCAGCGAAACGTCCATTCCCCTGGCGCAGTGGCGTGTATATACGCTGAATGCCATTCAGTTGCAGAACTATATCTACCTGTCGCTCGTTGTGTTCTTCACGATTGCCAGTGTGCTGCTTCTGTTTCTGATTCAGGCTCTTGCAAGGAGGGTCTCTTCCCGCCATACCCGGGCCATCGACAAGCTGATCTACGCCGTCAGAGAACTCCAGGCCGGAAATATGCAATCCTATGTCCATATCGACTCCGGGGATGAATTCGAGACGCTGGCGAACCAGTACAATACGATGCTCGCCCGTCTGAATGAGCTGCTGGCCCGAAATGAAGAGCTGTCCGACTTGAGGAGAGTGTCCGAGGTGAAGCATCTTCAGTCGCAGTTTCACCCTCATTTTATCTTTAATGTGCTGGAAACGCTGCGGTACGCGATTGTAGTCGACAACAAGTTTGCGCAGGATATTGTGCTTATTCTGTCCAGGCTGCTGCGCTACAGCATCAGTACGGAAGGCAGCACGGTGATGCTGAGGGATGACCTGAATTATGTCGGGGATTATTTGAAGCTCCAGCAAATGCGGTTCAAGGACAGGCTGAACTACACGCTGAATGTCAGCGAAGAGGCCATGGACGCGCTCGTTCCGAGGCTGATGCTCCAGGTCGTCATTGAGAATTCGATAAAATACGGCTATCGGCAAAAAGATCGGCTGCAAATTTCCGTTAACGGATACGTAACCGGCCCGGATCTGACGATCGAGGTCAAGGATGACGGCGGGGGGATGAGCGAGGAGCGGCTGCGGCAGGTTCGCGAAATTATGCTGGACCCTGACAACCGGTCGCCGCATGTCGGACTCAACAACCTCAATCGCCGTCTGGTTCTGATGTATGGGGAACGCTACGGCGTTCACATCGACAGCGTTGCCGGAGAAGGCGCCGCAGTCAGGATCATTATTCCTTACGGGAAGGAGGCCGCCAATGTTTAAAGTGCTGCTGGTTGAAGATGAAGAGATGATTCGTAAAGGCCTGCGCTACACGTTTGATTGGCTGGGGGCCGGCTGCATCGTCATCGGCGAAGCCGAGAACGGCGAGGCCGGACTGGAGCAGATCCGCGCGCTTCAACCCGATATTGTCATCGTCGATGTGAACATGCCCCTGATGGACGGGATTACGATGATCGAGCGCAGCGTTCAGGAGGCCGTCTGCAGCTATATTATTTTATCGGGTTATGATGAGTTCGGGCTGGCCAAGCAGGCCATTCGGCTTGGCGTCACGGAATATTTGGTGAAGCCGCTGGAGCAGGAGCAGCTGCTCGGCGCCCTGGAGCGGGCCAAGCGGCAGGTTGAGATGAAGAAGAAATATGATGCGTTGATCCAGGCGGCTTCGGAGAGCGAGGAGGAGATTTACGCTTCGTTAATGAAGCTTCCGGCCGGGTCCTCGCATTATGTCTCGAAGATGATCGAGTACGTTCAGGTGCATTATGCCGATAAAATCAGCATCAACGATCTTGTGGACCGGCTCGGAATCAGCGCCGCTTACCTGAACAGGAAATTCAAGAGCGAGACGACCTATACGTTCAATGATTTTCTGAACCGTTACCGGATTCAGCGGGCGATGGACAAGCTGAAAGCCGGCGATGGGAAGATCTACACGATCGCTTCGGATGTGGGCTTCCGGGATTACAAATATTTTATCGCCATCTTCAAGAAGTACGCGAACTGCACGCCCGGCCAGTATCAGGAGCAGTTTGGCGTTCGCGAAACGGAGATATAGGGGCCGGCAGCGCCTTTAGGAGAGCTGTATTTTTCGGCTGAAATTTGGGTGCTGTTACGGCTAAAGATCCGCAATCTCGTCAGGCTGTTGGGTCGTTAGGCAAGGGCGGAGCGCTTACGGACTCCCTCTCCACCAGCGTGCTGATGATGGCGATATTCTCTCCCGGCTTATCAGGCTTGGCGATCCGTTTCAGCAGGGTGGCGACTACAGCTTCGCAGGAATATCTGATGTTCATATCCATCGTTGTCAGAGGGGGGATACAATGCTTGGACAGCTCGGTGTTGCCGCTTCCGATTACGGATACGTCCGCCGGGACGGACAGCTTCCTTGAGTGAAGGAACTTGATCAGCTCAAGAGCGGTAAAGTCATGGTCGCAAATAAACGCGGTGGGCAGCGAGTTCAGCCGGATCAGCTCCAGCAGTCTTTCCTGATAATCCGCTTCCGTATCCAGGAACAGATCCTCGCGGACCGGCAGTCCATGCTCCTCCAGCACAATGGATAGCCCAAGCATCTTCTCCTTGTTGCGGTAAAACCCCTTGCTGCCGAGAAAGCCGATGGTCCGGTGCCCGTGATCCATTAAATATTCCCCCAGCTTGTAGCCTGCGTTCAGGAAGCTGAACCAGACGCTGTCATAATTATAGGCAGGGGAGTAGCCTGTAAAGAATATAAGATTGGGAATCTGTTCATGGATGAAATGAGCGTAAGGAATGTTAAAGCGGCCCAGCATGATGACGCCGTCAAAGTCTGTTTCTTTGCTCATTTTGTAAGGAAGCTGCAGCCGGGTTTGGGTTTCTTTATCCACATATTCCGCATCGTAGTCCGCCTCCGCCTCCTGAAGAACCTTCTCAAGCCCCTGGTACATGGCGCTGAAGTTGTTGCTGTCATGAATATAAGGGTCCTGATGAAGCAGAAGTATTCTGGGGCTTTCGCCTTTCTTTCCCTTCCTGTATCCCATCTCTTTGGCTGTGCTCAGTATCCGGCGCTTCAATTCCTCACTAATTCCGGGCTGCCCGGATAGCGCTCTGCTGATGGACACGGTGGAGGTTCCAAGCGCCTCCGCCAGATCGGCAAGGGTAACCTTCTCTTTCCTCATACAACGACCTCCACATTTTGAGTGATTGCAGCATTATATTACTTAATTTATTTTAGATAAATTTAAGTAAATTGCAACTACAAAATTAACGTTGAATTTAATGGTAAATTCTATGCTTCACTCTTTTGTCAATAAATAATGGGAATATTTTATTGACTATTCCTGTTTTCAGGTCTAAAATTCAAGCTACAAAAAGAAAATATATTAATCACACCTGAACACTTGGATATATTCGGTAGATATTTTAAGAAGTTTTTAGATTAATAATTAAGTAAATAAATTAAGTTGTTGCAGTAAAATTAAGCTGACTTAACAAATAAGAGGCCGAAATACTGTCTGGTGCGTTGTGCTGCGTATGGACATGTATTTGCGGTCTTTTTCATTTAGGAGGATTTCAATGAGCCAAGCAGTTCACCCTCTGGAGAGAAGCGGCACCGCTTCAGCCATCCCCAAGCTATCCGTGAACAACCTCGAAATTATCTTTGAAAATCCCGCGACGGGACTAAGGACCGAGGCGGTTAAGGGGGTTAACCTGGATATCCGCCAGGGGGAATTCGTATCCATTGTCGGCCTGAGCGGATGCGGCAAAACTACCTTTCTGAATGCGATCGCCGGGCTTGTCAAGCCTAGCGCAGGCAGCATCAAACTGGATGGCAAATCCGTAGAGGGACCCGGGCCGGACCGGACGGTAGTCTTTCAGAAGCCTTCCTTGCTCCCTTGGAGGAATGTGTTGAGCAATGTCATCTATGGTCTGGAGCTGCGGGGCGTCAGGAAGGACGAAGCCAGGGAAAGGGCGGCGAAATATATTAAGATGGTTCACTTGAACGGCTTCGAGAAGCATCTGCCTCACCAGCTCTCGGGAGGAATGCAGCAGCGTGTGAATATTACAAGAGCGCTGGTATGCGAGCCGGAGGTGCTGCTCCTTGATGAGCCGTTCGCCGCGCTCGATGCGATAACCAGGGAATCGATGCAAAATGAGCTCTTGTCCCTGTGGGAGAACACCGGCAAGACCGTACTGATGGTGACGCACCAGATTGACGAAGCCGTATTATTGTCCGACCGCGTCATTGTGTTCTCGGCCAGACCGGCCAGCATCCTGGAGGAGATCAGCATTCGGCTCCCCAGACCGCGGACACCGGAGCTTCGGGATAATCCGAGGTTCGATTACCTGGCTAAACGGATCTGGGAACTTATTCACTCTACTGCGGAAAAGAAGGTGAACCCCGAATATGAAATCTGAAACGGGCATATTGAAGGAAGGGCGCGGAATGGTCCGGGGAGTGCATCTGAGCCGGAAGAGGAGGAAATCCGTCGAAAGCTTCCTGTGGGGCGGCGGAGTGATCTTTCTGGTGCTTGCCGTCTGGGAAATATGCAGCAATACCGGGGTCATTAATCCGATGTTCTCAAGCTCCCCTTCCCGTATCGCAAGAACCGGCTTGGCGCTTATACGGGACGGTTCTTTATGGGTCCATATTAAAGCCAGCGGCACGATCTTTATTCTCGGCTATCTGATGGCGATTGCCGCTGGCATCCCTCTGGGCGTATTGATGGGATGGTTTAAGAAGGCCGGGCTGGCCTTCGGCCCGCTGGTGGCGGCCTGTTATACCACGCCGCGCATCGCGCTGATGCCCCTGTTCATCATCTGGTTCGGCCTCGGCATGGGCTCTAAGCTCGCTCTTGTGTTCCTGAGCGCGGTGTTTCCCCTCATTATCAACATGCAGACCGCCGTATCGAATCTGGACAAGGATTTGGTCAAGGTTGCGGCTGCCTATGGAGCAACGCAGCGTCAAGTGTTCTTTACGATCGCGCTGCCTGAATCCATTCCCTATCTGATGATGGGGCTTAGATTGGCTACGGGCCGGGCGCTTCTTGGCATAGTCGGCGCCGAGGTGTTCGGCGGGTCGGAGGGGCTTGGCTATCTGATTCAGTATGCGGGCGCGACCTTCCAGACGGACAAGGTGTTCGTCTGTGTGCTGGTCATCGCAGCCGCCGGAATCTTCATGGACAGGGGACTCTACCGGCTCAATAAGCGCTTCGACGGCTGGCGCAGCAGGGAAGACTGACTGAGCACCGCCGCCGGTAAGACAGGGTTGCCCGCAGCGGTGATCCGGATATTAAACAAAGGAGAGAAAACAATGTCGAAAGTAACAGCATTTGCAGGAGTGGATGTAGGTTCCCTGGGGACGAAGACGGTAATCATGGCGGAGGGTGAAATTATCGGCTCGGCCATTATCCGGACCGGAATCAATACGGAGGAGAATGGATGGAACGGGCTAAACGCCGCGCTGGAAAACGCAGGATTGACAAGGGACGATCTGGCTTATGTGGTAGCTACGGGCTACGGACGCATATCGGCGCCTTACGCCAACAAGACCGTTACGGAAATCACCTGCCATGCCAAGGGCGCGCATTATATTCACCCGCAAACGAAGACCATTATTGATATGGGCGGGCAGGACTGCAAGGCCATCCGTCTGGATGATGACGGCAATGTAGCCGATTTTGCCATGAATGACAAGTGTGCGGCAGGCACAGGGCGGTTCCTCGAAGTGATGGCCAATGTGTTCAAGGTCTCGCTGGACGAGCTGGGACCGCTCTCTCTGTCCGCAACGGAGGTTCTTCCCGTCAGCAGCACATGTACGGTGTTCGCCGAATCGGAGACCGTATCGCTCCTGGCCCGGGGAGAGAAGCCGGAGAATATCATTGTCGGCATTCATCACGCCATTTCCAAGCGTGTAGGCGGCATGTTCTCCAGGGTAGGGGTGCAGAACGACGTGTTCTTCTCGGGCGGCGTGGCGAAGAATGTCGGCATGCGGAAGGCGCTGGAGGAAGCGCTTCAGATCAAGATTGTGGAACCGCGCAAGGACCCGCAGCTGGCCGGCGCCATCGGCGCGGCGGTTATAGCGGAAAGCGCCTGGAAGAGGGGGAGATAGCATGACTTTACAATCGGTTGAACTTATTCGCAAGCGTGTGGCGGAACGTCCGGCAGAACTCGCTGAAGCAAGAACTAACGGGCAAAAGGTAGTGGGCTGGCAGGGCTACAATCTTCCGGAAGAATTGATTTACGCTCTCGGTTTGATTCCGGTACGGATCGGGGCGGGCGGCGATGACCGGCTGGTTGAAATCGGGGCGAGATACATTTCTACGAAGAACTGTGTATACGTCCGCGAAACCGTGGGCCTGTTCGCCGAGAACAAGGACCCGATTGTTCAGAACACCGACTTTCTCGCTTTTGATGCGACATGCCTGCAAACCTACCGGACGGCTGAAATTTTGGAATATTACTTCAATAAAGAGGTCGTCGTTCTCGGCGTTCCCCGCAACTTTTACTGGCCGGAGGCTCAGGTCTACTTCACGAAGGAAGTTGAACATTTCACGGGCAGGCTGGAGGAGTTGTCCGGCGCTCGTCTTGATCATGACAAGCTGGCGGAGACCATCGAGCTGTATAACCGCATACGCGGCGCCATTGTGGAAATCTATGAATATCAGGCTGAGCGGGAACGGCTGATCTCCTGGGAGGAGACCTATGACATTATCCACGCCGGCTACGTTCTGGACCGCAAGGAATATCTGCGGATGCTGGAGGGTACGCTGCGGGAGCTTCAGGAAGCGCAAGGGCGTCCGGCTCCGGAGGAGGAAGATGAGGCGCGCATCTTCATATCGGGCAGTGTCATCCCTCCAGGCGACAAGAAGCTGATTCACATTATTAACGCGGTAGGCGGAAGAATTGTCGGCGACGACCTGTGGTCCGGCCTGATCCCTTATCTGGACGTTCACATTGGCGAAAATACGGTGGAGGGCGTTGCGCTGGCATATATCAACCGGACGCCGCATGGGGCGCTGCCTTATCTGGAGCTTGAAACCGACAAGCGGATCAAGCGCCTGAAGGAACTGGTCAAGAACTATAAAGCGCATGGCGTCATCTACCATACCCTGCGTTACTGCGATCCGTATTCGTTCAAGGCCAAGGAGACCAAGGATGTGCTGGCGGCCGAAGGAATCCCCCTTCTGGAGATACATACCGAATACTCCGGCTCCGACTATGAAGCGATCCGCACCCGGATTGAGGCTTTTGTGGAAATGCTGAAGATCCGAAATTTTGAGACGCTGCGCAATTAAACGGGCATCTACGAAGCAACCCTATAAATATTAAGAAGAATAATGAATGGAGTGGAGCAAGGTGGGAGGAAGAGGATTGAGAAGAGTGGCGGCCATACTGCTTGCCGTAACAATGGCATGGAGCGTATCGGGCTGTGCCCGGGGCGGCGAAGCGACGTCGGGCGGGGCATCCGCAAGTCCATCCGGTGCAGCGGCCGGTTCGGAGACTTCGAAGGAGCAGGTCACCATTCGTTTTGCCAATCTGGCGGTGGGGCTGGAGAGCGCGTACCATCAGCTTGGTATTGAGCATGGGATTTTCAGTAAATACGGGATTGATCTGCAGGTGGTGAACTTTACGAAGGGCGGCGCGGAGGCGACGGCGGGCGTTGTCAGCGGCCAGGTCGATATGGGATCGTACGGCACGCCTATTTTGACGGGAATCGCCAAAGGGGTGGATATGAAAATCGTAGCCTCCCCGCCGATTAAGGAGAGCCCGTTCTATCTCGTAGCCAAAAAAGGGATTACAAGCGTCCAGGAGCTGAAAGGGAAGACGGTGGCTACGGGGGCTTTCGGTGGAGGGAATCATCAGTCCTTTGTAAAGATTCTGGAAAAAAACGGGATGAAGGAAAGCGAAGTTAATGTGGTAGCCACGGGCGGAACCGATGAATACATGATTCTGCAATCGGGTAAGGCGGATGCGATCGAAACCGTTGAACCGGTGGTGTCCAGACTCGTTGCCGACAATATCGGAACTTTGCTCGTAAAGGCGGCCGATGTGTACGGGGACTATCAGCATTTTTATGTATTCGCTACAGGCGATTTTATTAAAGAACATCCCGAGGCGGTTCGTAATTTCCTGAAAGCCAGCCGGGAATCCCATGAATACGCAAGAGATCACTTCGAAGAGCTGGTAGCCAAAGGGAAGACGCTGGTCAATATGGACGAGAAGATTATCCGCGAGTTCTACAAGAACAACATCGCCCAGTGGGATTTAAGCTTCAAGGTCAATGTGACGGGCACGGAGAATGCGGTCAAGATCATTCAGGGGCTTGGCGAAATCGACAAGAACGTCGTCTTTGATCCGAATACCTGGATAGATTCCAGCTTTCTTGAGTAGGTTCGAACTCGATAGAAATTGATTGATTACAGGAGGCAGACATGGCTATTAATCAGGATTTGTTTCATTACCCGGAGGCGGCCAAGGAATTATTTATCCGGACGGAAGATATTACGTTCCGTGACGGAACCCGCGTGTCCGCAGAGGAAATTTGGGAGTTTCTGACCAAGGAAGCGCCTGTGCGCTTTCCTCACGCTTTTGACAACGGCCGTTACAACCGCAACCGCATTTCGGGCGATATCGCTCTTCCCTACTCGCTGAAGGACGAGTATCTCTCCCTCACCTTCAACGACCGGATGCTAAAGGCCAAACAGAAAGGGATTCCGGTGGCCTTCGTCCAGGGCGGCCAATGTGTCGATCCCTATTATGCGGCGGGCGCCATTGCCCTCCGCCCGGCCAGCGTCAACCAATGGGCGGCCTGCCAAAGGGAGGGCGTCACGTTCACACAGGCGCAGGTGCTTCGGGAGGATGACAAGGAGCGGGCGTCCCAGTCGATCAGCTTCGAGGTCTGCAATACGGCTGGCTATGAGTATATTCAGGAGGGATCGCTTCCCGTCGACATGATTGCCCCGTACTCCTGCCTGCGCTGCTCGGATGTCTCCTACAGCCTTGAGGCGCACCGCCATGGCAAGCGGCAGGACGTCAAGCTGTTTCTGGGCGATTTCCCGATGGCGGACCAGAAGAATAAAGAATGGGCGGTAGAGTATTTCGCGGAGAATATCAAGCGGCTGATTCGGAGCATAGACGAGCTGACCGGGAGAGAGACGACCGAGGAGGATCTGCGCAAAGAAATTATTCTTCATAATGAGGGCCGCCGGTTGTCCAGAGAAATCGCTGAGCTGTGGTGGGCGCCGGATACGCCTCCCACCAACGGCAAAGACCGCAGAGCCATCCTGCAGATGGGTGGCATGGAGGTTCATGGCGACCCGGAAGCTTCGCTATGCGTTCTCCGCGAGGGCAAGCGTTTCATTGAAGAGCGCGTCCGCAAAGGGGTAAAAGGACACGGGTTGATCGATAAGCCGGCGCGGATTTTTCTCTGCGGTTCATGCGTGTTTCCGAGCGATTACCGGATCGAAGAGGGTGGGGGCGTTATTGTCGGAACGGATAATCACTGGAGCAATATCTCCACTCTGGTAGAGGAGACGGGCGACCCGTACTATAATCTGGCTAAAGCGACTCTATCCTACCCGTATGAGCAGAACGTCTATGAGCGGGCCAAGTGGACCGCCGAGCAGATTCGAAAATCAAGAGCGGACGGTGTGCTGTTCATGTACAACTGGGGCTGCAATACACAGTCAGCCATGGCCAGAATGCTGTGCGACGAAATCAAGAAGCTGGTTAACGTGCCCACGCTGATTATTGAGCACGAGTTCCAAGCCTCCCAATCCGAGCAACTGCTGAACCGGGTCAGCGCGTTTGTGGAGATGCTGTAGGAACTGATATTCTTATTTTATTATAATAAGGGCCGCCTACGCTAACGGGTAAGCGGCTCTTGTTATATGACCTGGAAACGGAGGTTTACCGGTGAATTAAGCCGGGTGACCGTCATCGATCATGATTTGGCCCTAAGGAAGCTCACTTGGGATATTTGAAAGACTGTGAGGCGCTCCCTCTCCACGAGGTTTCATGAACTTACGATGGATTAAAGCTTCGGCAACGGAAAAGCAAGACAGCATTTTTTCAAGTGTATTATTAACCAGAGATAGCTCTTCATCCGAAAATAACTTGCTCAGATCGTCATGAACCTGTTCTTCGATTTGACGAATCGCCTGAACCTTTTGCGTCCCCGTCTCAGTGAGCTGCAGTAGCACATACCTCCCGTCTTTGGGGTCGGCCACTTTATCGACAAGCCTGTCCTTCACCAATCGCTCAATTAAACGGGATGGGCTGCCCGTTTCGCACACCAGCAGCGAGCCTAGCTCCTTCAGAGTAATCGGCTGCCATTGGTTCAATATCAGAAGGACCTCCGATTGTGCGGGAGTCAGGCCGAGTGGTTTCGTGTATTCATGGAGCTGCCGGCTCCCTAACCGTTGAGCAGCCAAAATATAATATCTGAACCGTTCGGCTTCGAAATGGGATAATGGCATAAATGTTCCTCCGTGAGTACTAATTAATGAGTTGCGGTGTTACTTGGGGGTCATGGTTGGCCAGAATCAATCGGCAATCATCTCTTGATGCGAATTCCTGA
>NZ_ASSC01000548.1 GCF_000520735.1 Paenibacillus forsythiae T98 | reverse complement strand
GCGGCTACGTCGCCGGCTGCCCCGAGTGCGATATTTCGCTGACGTACCACAGCCGGAGCAATAACCTGCGCTGTCATTACTGCGGTCATGCAGAGCCAGCTCCGGAGGTCTGTCCCGAATGCGGCAGCGAGCATATCCGCTTCTTCGGAACGGGAACGCAGCGTGTGGAAGAAGAACTGGTCAAGCTGTTTCCGGGAATGCGGGTCATCCGGATGGATGTTGATACGACGACCGAGAAAGGCTCGCATGAGAAGCTGCTCGGTCAATTCAGGGACAAGAAGGCCGATGTGCTGCTCGGAACGCAGATGGTGGCCAAGGGGCTGGATTTTCCCGATGTGACGCTGGTGGGCGTTATCACGGCGGATTCGGCGCTGAACCTGCCGGATTTCCGGGCCGCCGAGAAGACCTTCCAGCTGCTTACGCAGGTAGCGGGACGGGCGGGACGGCATAAGCTTGCCGGAGAGGTGCTGGTCCAGTCCTACACGCCGGATCATTACTCGATCATTCACGCCAGCCGCCATGACTACGCCTCGTTCGTAAGGGAGGAGCTGAGACATCGGAAGGCGCTTCACTATCCTCCCTACTGCCGGCTGATTCTTGTAACGCTGTCGCATGAGCAAATGCCGGTGGCGCTGCGCATGGCCGAGAATTATGCGAAGAACATCGAGGGAAAGGCGAGACAGCGCCGATGGTTCGGAAGCCTGGACAAGCTGACATCTTACGGACTCGACCTACTCGGTCCCGTAGCCTCCCCGCTGCCCCGGTTAAAGGGGCGATACCGGTTCCAATGCATGATCAAATGGCGGGGAGCTATAGACGCCATCGGACTGGCCCGCGAGGTGTCGGAACAACTGGAGGATTCGCTCCGCGATCCGGTGCTTCAGATCAGCATTGATGTCGATCCCCAAATGCTGATGTAGCCATTTTGGCATAATATATATAAATACAGGAAGGTGTTGGCGAAAATGGCGATACGTTTAATCGTGAAAGAGCCCGACGAGGTGCTGCACAAGACAGCAAAGGCGGTTGCGAAAATTACACCCAATGTGCAAAAGCTGCTGGATGATATGGCGGATACGATGTATGACGCCGAGGGCGTCGGTCTGGCCGCGCCGCAGGTGGGCATTCTGAAGCGGCTGATTGTGGTTGACGCCGATGAAGAGCATGGATTGATCAAGATGATCAATCCTGAAATCATCAAATCCGAAGGCGAGCAGCTTGGGCCGGAAGGCTGCCTGAGTATTCCTGGCCTTAACGGTGATGTGCGCCGCGCGGAGACGGTAACGGTCCGGGGCCTCGACCGTGAAGGCAACGAGATTACGATCACGGGAAGCGGACTGCTCGCCCGGGCATTCCAGCATGAAATCGATCATCTGAATGGCGTGCTGTTCACGGATATAGCGGAGAAGGTATACGAGATCAATGCGGAACGCAGCCAGGCCGGGGAGTGAATGAAATGAAGATTGTGTTCATGGGCACACCCGCTTTCGCGGTGCCTTGTCTGCAAATGCTGGTGAATGAAGGCTATGAAGTCGCCGCTGTCGTCACCCAGCCCGATCGTCCGCAGGGGAGGAAGAAGATACTGACGCCGTCGCCAGTCAAAGCGGCTGCGGAGGCGCTGGGCCTTCCCGTCCTTCAGCCTGAACGGATGCGGCG
>NZ_ASSC01000547.1 GCF_000520735.1 Paenibacillus forsythiae T98 | reverse complement strand
CAGTGTCCGCTTCTGCTCCATTGTGCGCGTATCGTTACAGACAGCGTGGTGAACCGTATCATAAATAGTGGTAGGTACAAGGATTTAAGATATGCTAGTGAGTGGTCAATTATTCTTGACAAAATGCGTAGTCTACACCATAATATAAATGAGGATTTGCTCGCACGTTGTGTACGACTAAATCCACATTTTAAGACATTCGGTATTTAATTCAAACGTTGTGTTTGACTTAAATACCCGATGTCTTAATTTTTTCTTGTCATAACTGCAACAGTTTGTGGGTAATATGGTAATAGGTCGCACGTTGTGTACGACCAAAGAGAGGAGTTCGCACGTTGTGTGCGTCCTCCTCTTCTTATTTGTATTCCCATTTAATTATTTTATGGTCAAGATGCCTTAAATAAAAATCAATAATATTGGTTTGATGTCTCTTTCTTGGTGGAAAGCCATAAACATTACGAAAATGTACAGAAGTAATGAAGTTAATCATATCAGCCAGTTGAATTAAATTACAGTTTTTATCATGTGACAGTTTTACCTGGAGGTCGGGATAGACTCTATTATTTGTAGGATTTCTTAGAGCATCACAGAAATTATTGATTTCACTAGGCTTACCGTCATCACAAATTACAAAAGCATGAGAGTCAGACTGTTTCAACTCAGTTGAGATGCATTTGACAAGTTCCGTATAAGCGTGAATATGCATCCGATTATGATTTGTTACTCCTGTGTTGGCTTGGTATAAATGTTTGTTTACAAGTGCCGCTACAATTTTAACATCAGTCACCTGAACTAAGGATAATAAATCATCAACGACTTTGAATCTCTCAAGGTCAGGTAAATTATAATAGAAGTCCTCACCGTCAATAAAGGCTTTTCCATGTATCTCGAATTTCTTGAAAAAATCAATATTAGAAAATTGCTCAGTCGGAATCCCATGGATCTTTGACTTTATATCTTTTTCTAGATTATCTTTTAGTTTTTGAACTTCGTTATGTAGAAACACCTGATAATGTATAGGTACAAGTATCCCTGCATAACAAAGTACAGGTTGGTTTCTCATATCTCCGAAACCATTATTTCCAGACTCGTCTGTATAAAACCCGTATAATGTCACCATAGCTCCTGCTTTCACGTTTATTTTTTCAAAACAGAATTTTTTAGTTCCTCAATTGCTCGTTTGACGGCAGCAAGATCCTCGAAATCATCAGCAGTCAGATTTGTCATGTTAATTCGTTTCAAATGCTTATCGTAGCATTCAAGAATTGAAGAAATCAATTGCTCTGCGACCGTTTCATCGCTAGATGTTGTTTCGGAATTCAGTTTTGTTTCGCCATTTTTATAAGCAAATTTTCCCCTGCCTACCTTAACAATCTCCTCACTAGTAGCATGGAGATTCCACAGGGCAGCACGAATGCTTGCAATATTTCGATTCGGATATTTACCCGCATTAGCATCAATCAAAGATTGAAGCTGTATTGCCTCTCCTGCCTGTTCTTTTAAAAGTGTAATTGCATACTCCCTATATTCAGCAGTAGCAGTTAAATCATTTGGTTTTTTCATAATTAAATTCCTCTCTACATCAAAAAAAGATATACTATAATAGTATAGTACATTGATGCTTAATGTTTGTAAATACTATAACAGTAAAAACATTTTATAGTTTTAAAGTTCATTTGCTTGCTTTACCATTAATATTTCCTGAACCCTGTAACAAATAACGGTAAAGGAAAAGTCCGAGTTAACTATTACAGATCAATGATGATACTCCGTCAGGGAAATATGTAATGAAATCCTTCTGTCTAGTAGAAGAGGGATTTTTTGTTTATTTATGAACTGTTACAAGAAACCATTTTATTTCGACATACAATGAATGATGATCAATATGCTTGGGAGGGATGAGCATGATTTTACGAGGGCTTGTTGATATTAACATCTCGCCAGATTTAGATCCAAGCACTATTTTTATTAATGAATGCGGGGGAGGACCTGCCGCCAGTTTGTTTAAAATCCTTGATGGGACAATGGTTATTCTCCAGAGGAGGGACATTAAGAAGAGGGTTCGTGTTGTTAAAGGGGATGCTTCGGAATGCGGTTTTCATACTGCGGCATTAAATACGAATGCGGCTCGGCTGTTCAAGGTTAGAGAGGAACAGCGTTTTTTACTCGTGTTCAATGAGAGAACGAAAGTAATGAAAATGTTCAGAGCGCCTGTAACCCGTGACACGGCTCAATTCGTTCTTGACCGGAATGGACTTCACGACAACACAATTACTTTAGGCGGCCCATTTATTGATGATTTAGGGGGGAATAACAAACAGACTTGTGATTGGAACGCAAGTGACATCATCCTTGTAACGGGGGTCTATCCATAGGCTAGCCATTAACCAAACGACCGAGC
>NZ_ASSC01000546.1 GCF_000520735.1 Paenibacillus forsythiae T98 | reverse complement strand
CTTCATCATCCGCTTCATCATCCGCTTCATCATCCGTTTCATTGCCTACTTCATCGCTGCTCACTTCATTGCCGGCGTCATCGCGGCACCTGGAATCCCCGAATATCCCTCGTTTCCCCGCGTGGTTCCTGCTAGAGTGAAAGGCTGGGCGGAGCCCAGCCCCTCCTCATCAAACCGTACGTGAGGTTTTCCCTCATACGGCTTTCCGATGTTCGTCATTCATGTGCATGCAGATTACAAGAGCGTTTTAAGTCCATATTGTATGGATAATGATTTCACTTCACGCAACGAGCTCATCCATCGAGCTCGTTGATGTTTCTTGGCGTACCACCTTGTGAGTCGCCCCAGGATGTACCAGTCCAATTTTGCCATCTTTCTTTGGCTGTAGGATGTGAAGTAATAGTTCCGCCACCCTTGGATCTTGGGATTCAAGTAATCCACGTGTTCCTGGAATGATTTCTGGCGCATCTTTGGTGGTGCTAGCTGCTCCTTCACCACTTCTCTTATCCGCTCCTCCGCCTTGCGGCACAACCATTGTTGGGTTGTAACGTATACCTGTCCTTTAGAGGTTTCAGCTTTCGTCTTTCGGTGGTGCATCCCTAAGAAATCGAAGCCTTCTTCTCCTGTCCATAGTCCGACGATGCGTGTTTTCGTTGGATGAAGGGTTAACTCCAACCGTTCCATAATCGCTTTTATGAGTTCATACGCACGGTCTGCATCCTTCTTAGTTTTGCAGATGACTACCAAATCATCTGCATACCGTGTCAGCTCTCCAACTTTGCTGCCATGCCGCTCCCATAGGAGGTCGAAGTAATTCAGGTAGAGGTTCGCAAGCAACGGAGAAATAACCCCCCCTTGCGGTGTACCTAGATCTGAGCGCCTGACCTTACCTTCCTCCATGACTCCCGCACCTAACCACTTTCGCACCAGTTTTAGAATTCGCCTGTCACTGATTCGCATTTCCACCAGTTTCATGAGCTTCTCTTGGTTGATGTTGTCGAAGTAGCCTTGGATGTCGACGTCGACCACCCAATTCCCCTTGCGGTTGCATGCTTTCCGAATACGATCTAAGGCTTGCTTCGCACTTCTCTTTGGCCTGAAGCCGAAGGACGTTTCTTGAAAATCTGCTTCGAAGATGGGTTCAATGACTAGCTTGGTTGCCATCTGTATGACACGGTCTCTGACCGTGGGAATACCTAATGGCCGTTGTTTCCCGTCCTTCTTTGGGATGTATTGGCGTTTAACGGGTTGCGGATGATATTTCCCTTCCTTGAGCCGACGATGACAGCCCATGATAAAGTGGATTTCTCCTTGCTTCTCAATGTCCGCTAATGTCTCCCCGTCGATTCCGGCTGAGCCTTTGTTGGCTCGTACCCTTCGCCAGGCCTCCCACAGGATGTCTAGCCGATAGACCTTGTCATACAACGCGTGAAATCTTCGCTTCTTGCTTTCCTTGGCTGCATGACCTAGCTTCTCTTGGAGTTCTTGAACGTTTTCCTTTGGTGTCGTTAGCCGTTTGGCATTCACTGACTCGTACCTCCTTGAGAAACATGAACAAAGCAGGGCTCCTTCCCTCCCGCAGGTTGTGTTGTCCTGCGTTCCTCGGTAGTATGAGCCCCTCGGACTCCCTTCCTGCAGGCCGCTCACTTCACCTTTCGGGCTTATAGAGCGCCTCTTTACAAGTTTCAAAAAAAATTGTGCAGGGGAGGGTCTCCCCAGTTCACTGCATCCTCTTTCATACCATGCCGATCCCTCTACGCCGGAGGATTCTTCACTGTCGCTCCAAGTTCTGGACAGCTTCCTTGGCCTTCGTCCATTTTAGCGGGACTCGGCATCCTCTCTTCCCTCTTGCGAGGCCTTTTTGACGACGCGGCAGGATTCACTTGATGTTACGGCCTGGCATGTTGCTCGCCCCGTCTCTGACGGGTACTTTCGTCGATACGCTTTTGCGCACAGATTTCGCCATACGCAAGTATCCTAGCTACGCGGGGACTTGGCTCCTCCCGCGATCGGACTTTCACCGACTAGAAGATGCGTGCCTCTGGGCACGCCTCAAAAATAAAGGGCGCCGCCGCAGCCATTTCCATGGCTCACGGGACACCCTCTTTTCGGCTATACTTTTAATGAATGCGTATGTGATACTGAAAAATCCTCCGGCTACACTCTGACCGGCTGCTTGCTGTCCGTAGTCTTTGGAAGCGCCTGAAGGCCGACGGTGTTGAGGAAATTCCAAGGCTTGTTGTAATGCGGCTGGAAGAAGAAATCGATAAAGGCCAGCTGGTCGATCGTCATGCCGTTCTGGATGCAGACCGAAATGGTATTGATCGATTGCGTCAAATCCATTTTGGACATAATCTGCGCTCCCAGGATACGGCGCGTGCCGCGTTCGAAGACCACCTTGAGCTGAACCTCCTCGGAGGTTGGCATAAATTCCGGGCGGTAGCTGTCCGTAATCATCACCGCTTCGGCGTCGATTCCCTCGTGCTTCGCGGCGGCTTCGGTCAGGCCGGTTCCGGCAATGTTGTCCTCGTAAATTTTGATGCCCGAGGTGCCCTGGGTTCCCATATAAGGAATCGTGTTGCTCACCAGATTGCGGGCAACCAGCGTGCCCATGCGCACGGCGTTGGTAGCCAGCGGGATGTAGGCCGTTTTGCCGGTCGGGTTGTAGTGAATCGCGCAGCTATCGCCGGCTGCAAAAACGTCAGGAGCGCTAGTGCGCATGTAGTTGTCCACGATGATCGCGCCGTTGCCAAGCATTTCGACCTGCCCCTTCAGCAGCTCCGTGTTCGGACGGAAACCGATGCAGAGGATAACCAGATCGGCTTTGTATTCGCCTTTATCCGTGACAATCGTTGTTACTTTGCCGCTCTCGCCTTTGAAGGAGCTTACCTTCTCGCCAAGCGCAAGCTCAATGCCGTGGTCCTTCAGCGACTGTTCAATCGGATTCGTAAATTCGGCGTCAAGATATTTGCTCAGGATGCGTGTTTCCGCGTCGATCAGCGTCACCTTTTTGCCGTTAAGCTGGAAGGCTTCGACCAGCTCGACGCCGATATAGCCCGCTCCGACGACAGCGATATGCTTCGCGTGCCGCGATTTTTCGATGATTGTATTGGAGTGGTTGAAATTTTTCGAAAGCAGGATGTTATCAAGCTCTATTCCCTCAAGCTTTGGCGTAATCGGCCAGGACCCTGTCGTTACGATCAGCTTGTCATAGGTGTCGTCAAACTCCTTGCCGGTGCTCAGGTTGCGGGCGCGCAGCGTTTTGCTCTTCGTATCAACGGAGATGACTTCATGTCGCATATTGGTCTTGACTCCAAGCTCGGCCAGCTTCTCCGGGGACGAATAGAACAGCCCCTGCGGGTCCTTCACGACGCCTCCCACATAAAGCGCGATGCCGCAGGACAAGAACGAAATGTTGTCATTGCGCTCATACACGGTAATTTCGGCTTCCGGGTACAGCTGGGCAGTGTTTACAATAGCGGCGGTTCCTGCGTGGGTACACCCGATAACGGCTACTTTCATGATTTCTTCCTCCTCCATTTTAAAAGCTCTCTGTTTTATGGGACATTAAGCGAGTGTGACTTATTTCACTTAATGCCATTATTATATTGTGAGAATAATCACATTTCAACCCTTTTTCCGTTTTTTAACATTTTGTTCACAATTTAAAATATTCAATTTCAGAAAAAGTCCGTTTTAGTTTTACCCGCTTGCCCGCTCATTATGTCTGTGCCGAGCGGATTCGCTGTGATACAACTTGCACCAACGATTCGTCCTGAAATAAGGGAAGAATGCGATATGCCGCGCCAAAAAAACAGCCTCCGGGTTCGCTCGAACCCGGAGGCTGTTACATTATTTGATGAGTTAATGATCTGACTACAGCAGACCGATCAGCGTTCCTTCCCTGTCAATCTGAAGGCCCTCGGCCGCAGGCTTGGCCGGCAGGCCCGGCATGGTGACAATGCTGCCGGTAATCACTACGGCAAAGCCCGCTCCAAGCGAGAGCGTAATGTCGCGAACCTGAACGGTGAAGCCCTCGGGCGCGCCAAGCAGGCGAGGCTGGTCGGAGAAGGAATAAGGCGTCTTGGCCATGCACACCTGCAGGTGGCTTAAGCCCAATCTTTCGATCAGCGCCAGACTGCGTTTGGCCGCCGGACTGAAGGCGACGTCGGCGCCGTGGTATATTTCCTTGACGATCTTGCCGATCTTGGACGGGATATCCAGATCGTCCTTGTACAGCGGCGCATATGCGGAAGTATCCGCCCCGGACAGCAGCTTCTTGAGCGCGGTCGCAAGCTCCAGACCTCCGGGGCCGCCCTCGGCCCAAGCCTTCGAAATGGCGATGGGAACATTCAGGCGGCGGCAGGCCGCCAGCACTTCCTGAATCTCCGCCTGGCTGTCGCCTTCAAAATGATTGAGGGCCACCAGCACCGGAACGCCGAATTTCCGCAAATTCTTGATATGCCGCTGCATATTGGAAAGTCCGGCAATGAGCGCGGCGCGGTTGCCGGCATACAGCTCTCCCTTGGGAACGCCGCCGTTGTACTTCAGCGATTTCACCGTAACGACCAGGACCGCCGCAGAGGGCTTGAGGCCCGCCTGACGGCATTTGATGTCCATGAATTTCTCCGCTCCGAGATCGGCGCCAAAGCCTGCTTCCGTCACGACAACCTCGCCCAGCTTCAGCGCGTAACGTGTGCCGATCACACTGCTGCAGCCATGCGCGATATTCGCGAACGGCCCGCCATGCACGATGACCGGCGTCCCTTCCAGCGTCTGTACCAGATTAGGCTTAATCGCCTCTTTCAGCAGCGCGGTCATGGCGTCCACCGCTTTCAGACTGCCCGCCGTCACCGGCTGCCCGTCGCGGTCATAGCCGATC
>NZ_ASSC01000545.1 GCF_000520735.1 Paenibacillus forsythiae T98 | reverse complement strand
CGGCCGTGTTCGCGAGCGGCATCCGGCAGGCTGTTGCCGCCCGGGGCACGGAGCTGGTGAGGGCCTCCGAGCTGGAGGCGGAGACCGGCTACCGCCTGGGATACGGCGATCCAGGAGTGGTGGAGGCGGCGAAGATGCTGCGCGAGCGGTATGCCCGGTAAGCGGTGCTATAAGTATGCGGGCAGTCCCGCCGCACAATCAAGAAGCCAGCAGGTCTCCCGGTTACTTCGGGATCTGCTGGCTTCTGTTGTTCTGTTCGCCAATCCCTTCGCTGGGGCCGGGTCAGGAGCCGGGGCAAGCGCTCCATACCATGGACGGGATCAGGCGGACTGCGTTCTTGGTTCAGCGCCTTGCAGAACAGCTCTAGTGCAGCTTTTTTTACCCAAAATGCTTGTTCATAAGGAAATTCCTGCTGCCATACAGGCATTTGAGACTGTGCCGATTCAAGTTGAGGATGAGCGGGAAAAAACCTGCATTATCGTCGGTTTGGAATACAACAGACGTTCTCACGCGGCCAAAAGATGCACAATTTCAGGTTTTGGCGAAAGACGTCCCAATTCATTAGGTCAGGAACATCAGGAATTACTATACTTGCGGCTAAGCCCCCTAAATCCGGAGTCATGCCCTACA
>NZ_ASSC01000544.1 GCF_000520735.1 Paenibacillus forsythiae T98 | reverse complement strand
GCTGGGCAGAGGGGCGGCTGGCTCTTGCGACGACGCATCAGCTGCTAAGATTCCACCAGGGCTTCGACCTGGTGATTATCGACGAGCTGGACGCGTTTCCCTATCATAACGATCCTATGCTCGCCTTTGCCGCCGAGGGGGCCTGCAAGCCCGGTGGAAGCTTCATTTACTTGTCGGCTACGCCGCCGCAGCCAATGCAGCGGGAAGTCCACCGGGGCAGGCTGGCGCATGCAAGAGTGCCCGTCCGGTTCCACGGCTTTCCCCTTCCGGTGCCGGCGCATCTCAAAATGCCTTCAGTCAGCGACTGCCTGAAGCGCGGGCGCTTGCCGGTCAAGCTCTTGAGAGCACTAAGGCAATCGCTTGAACGGGGGGCGCAGATTTTTCTGTTTGCCGCCCGCATCGCGCAGATTGACCCGCTGGTGCGGCTCCTGCGCCGCGCTATGCCCGGCGTCGTCATCGAAGGAACCTCATCGCAGGACCCGGGGAGGGCCGGAAAGGTGAACGCTTTTCGCCGCCGGGAAATATCCCTACTCGTTACGACGACCATTCTGGAACGGGGTGTCACCGTGCCGCGAAGCGATGTCTTCGTGCTGGATGCGGATAACCGGCTCTTTGACGAGGCCTCGCTCGTTCAGATGGCAGGACGGGCCGGCCGCTCCAAGGACGATCCCAAGGGCCGGGTCGTGTTCGCTTCCGTGCAGTGGAATCGTTCGCAGCGGGGCGCATGCGCGCAAGTAAGGACCATGAACCGGATTGCCCGCGCCAAAGGCTATCTGCATAAGGAGGGTTCCTGAATGGCGAGATTTCCGGCGCACATGGGCCGCTGGCTGCGCTCGGCCCATTCCCTGCTGGCCCCTAGACAAGAGAAGTGCCTGGCATGCGGACGCCCGGGACAACTGTCAGCCCTGCTCCCGGGAATCTGCGAAGCGTGCGTGCGGACCGTCCCCTGGATAAGCAAGCCCCGCTGCCGGAAATGCGGCCGCCATGTGGGCTGCCCGGACTGCGCCCGCGGAAACGATGCCTCCGCTCTGATATGCAACCGGAGTGCGGTCGCCTACAGCAGCGAGATGAGGGTCTGGTTAGGACAGTACAAATATAGGGGAGACGAACGTTATGCTGAAGCGCTTGGAGTGATGCTGGACAGAGCTTACCTTATGCTGGAGGCGGAAATGGAATCCCGGGAGAGGACGAATCCGAAACCCGAACACTGGAATACTGCCCCGAGCAGAAATCCGGCGGAACAACGAGTGAAGGGGAGCCTGCTGTCATGGCTTAATTCCCAATGGGGGGCGGCGCTGCGCTCCCGGGTGCCCGGTGCCGGAACGGCTTCGGCATCTTCAAGAGGATGGAAGGCCGACCTGCTTGTCCCGGTTCCCGTCAGTGATATTCGGCTTGCCGAGCGCGGCTTCAATCAGGCTGAAAGATTGACGCGGTTCATATCGGCACGCCGTAACATCCCCGTTATGGAACTGCTGGCCCGCGCGCACCATACCAGCAAGCAGAGCTTTAAAACGAGGGCGGAGCGGCTCGCCGATATGAAGCGTGTTTTTGTGCCGAATCCGGTAGAGGCGGAACAGTTTTCCCGGAGGCTTCTTTTTTCTGGAAATTCCGACTCCCCAATTCGAGCTCTCCCCCCCTCCTTTTTACCGCCGGTACAAATTATTGTGGTGGACGATATCTATACAACGGGCAGCACGATCCGGGCCTGTGCCGATGCACTGCAAGAAATAGCAATGTCCTCCGGGTGCCGGGCTGAAGTTTACAGTCTGACCTGGGCCCGGTCGTGAAGGAAATCTTTTCCGCAAGCTGCAGGAAGTAGACGAAACCTCCGCAATCATGTAATCTAGGAGCATAAGCAGTCTAATTACGGATAACAATGAAAGGAAGGGGGCTGCTGAATATGAATATCGATAATTGTCCCCGGTGCGGACGGATTTACGTCAAGAATATCATGGAGCTCTGCCAGTCTTGCATGAAGGAACTGGAGCAGCAGTATGAGACTTGCGTGAAATACTTGCGGGAGAACAAAGGGGCCAACATTCAAGAGCTCTCCGATGCTACCGGGATTTCGGTTAAAGAAATTACCCGTTTTATTCGGGAGGGACGGATTTCCATCGCCAATGCGCCGAATATGATGTACCCCTGCGAGGTGTGTGGAACGCTGATCCGGGAAGGGCATATGTGCGACAGCTGCCGCGGCCGGCTGACCAAGGATTTGATGAATGCGTCAAAGGAAGCCGCAGCGACGAAAGCCTCTCAGAAAAATTCCACGGGGGCCTACCGGGCGGTAGATAAGCTTCGCGGTCAATAATTTCCACAAAAAATACGCTTACAGGTATAAAGTATGTTTCAATCGGGGCCGATAAACTTAGTAAAGATTATCGGGCCTTTTTATTTTAGAAAGAAGGTGTAGGTAATGAAGGTTAATGATACCGGAAGAGTTAACCCGATTAATCCGTATCAACGCAGTATGGAATCACAAAGGCAGGATCAGATGAAAAAGAACACACGCAAAGACGAGGTATCGATTTCCACGGAAGCCATGAAGCTTCTGGAGGCGCAAAACAGCGGGAAAGCAGACCAAGAACGCGCTCAAAGAATTCAAAGCCTCAAGCAGCAGGTCTCCGCCGGTACTTATCAGGTCGATGCATCCAAACTCGCTGAGAAACTCGCCCCTTACTTCAAGCAATCCTCCGAGAATTAGGTGAACCCATCTATGTCATTGACAACATTGATCCAACTGCTGGAGCGGCTGGACGAGACGCATTTGCAAATGCTTGATCTGGCCGCTGCGAAGAAACAAGCTATTATGGATAATAAAGTAGAAGTTCTCATTGAAATCCTTAATCGCGAATCCAAGCTTGTGAAGCTTGTCGGGCAATTAGAGGAGCAGCGAACGCAAGCGGCTTATGCTTTCCTGCAGGGGGTGGGCATCCGTTCCAACCTCAATCTGAACCTTACCGAGCTATCCCGGCTTGTATTTGACCCTGAAGACAAAGCGCGACTGCTGCATATTCAAGGCCAGCTTGCCGATACGCTGGACCGTTTGAAGAAAGCCAATGAGCTGAATCAGAGGCTGATTGAGCAGTCGCTTGCATTTATAGATTACTCCCTGGATTTGCTAGTCGGCACACCGAATCAGGATATTACCTATCAGCACCCGGCCAATCGGGACCATGCGGCTAAAGGGCCTGGTTTTTTTGATGCACGGGGATAAATGAACCCGGCAGAATACCGTTTAGATACAGCAAACATAAGGGAGGAGCAGATAGATGACATCCACATTTCATTCCATAGAGACAGCAAGACGAAGTCTCTTTACCCAAACGGCTGCCCTGAATACAACCGGCCATAATATTGCCAATGCCAACACGGAAGGCTATTCGCGTCAAAAGATCAACATGACAACCTCTCTGCCTATCGAGGCTTATGGCTTGAATCATTCAACTGTGCCCGGACAGCTTGGCACCGGCGTTGAATTTTCCTCAATTGAGAGAGTCAGGGAACGCTTCCTTGATGAGCAGTTCCGCAACGAGAATAAGAGTTTGGGGTCTTGGAATGTTCAATATGACACGCTGGATAAATTGCAAACGATCATAAATGAGCCATCCGATACAGGCATTAGTACATTGGTGAACAGTTTTTGGAAATCATGGTCCGACTTAAGCAAGGATCCGGAGAGCATAACCAATCGTAAGATTGTAAAGGAAACTACGTTGGCTCTGACCGACGCCCTTAATCATACGAGCAAGCAATTGAGTGATTTAAGTTCGGATTTGACAAGTAATATAGAGGTCAATGTGAGTAAAATGAATACAATTCTGACCTCTATAGCCGATTTGAATTACCAGATCAACCGAATTGAGCGGCTAGGGGATAAGGCTAACGATTTAAGGGACCAGAGGGACTTGTTGACGGATGAACTGTCCAAACTTGCCAACATCCAAGTAACAGAGCTTTCTGACGGATACCAGATTTCTATGGGGGGTCAAATTCTCGTAACAGGACAGGTAATAACGGCTGCTACACCTGAGACGATGGAAACGGCCTTTGCTTCCGGGGCGCTAAACAGCGGTGAACTTTATGGTACTATCCTATCCCGTGATCGCTATGTTTCTGATTATCGGCAACAGTTAGATCAGCTTGCGAATACTTTGGTTAACGGAAAGATTTCTCTCACCATTCCTGCGGGAGCAGTCCTGCCTGAAGGAACAATACTAAACGGAGTAACTTACACAGGGGCCTCGCGAACTTTGACTTCCGATTTACCTGTTACTCTTGATGGAATAAATGCTTTGCATAAGCTGGGGTATGCATTAAGCAACGGTGCTCCTTTGGCGGGCGGGGATTTTTTTGCTGCATCAGACGGAGGAAATATTACTGCAGCTAATATAACGGTAAGCCAAGACATTCTTGATGACCCCAGTCTTATAGCGACTTCCTTCAGAACTACAGGCACTGGAAGCGATGAAAAGGTGGTTAAAGGGAACAACGGATTAGCGTTATTGATGGCTGATTTGAAGGATACTAAATTTGACTTTGGAGATGGTCTCTCATCTGCGACGACCATAGATGATTATTTCAAGGCACTTGTAGGACAGGTTGGTGTTCAGGCCAATGAGGCCAAGCGTCAGGCTGATAATGCATTGATCCTTACTAGCCAGGTTGACTCAAGACGTCAGTCAGTCAGCGGCGTCTCGCTTGATGAGGAAATGTCCAATATGATTATGTTTCAGCATGCTTATTCTGCTGCCGCTCGTTTTATGACGACCTTCGATGAATTGCTAAATAAACTCATCAACGGCACCGGTGTAGTTGGCCGCTAAATTTAGGGAGGTTAAACTATGGCTTTTCGTGTGACATCTAATATGATGAGCAGTCAGGTTCTTATAAATTTGAATAGAAATTTAAACAAAATGTCCGAGCAGCAAAATCAAATGTCCACAGGGCGCAAGCTCAACAAACCCTCGGACGATCCTGTTGGTGTAACGTATGCGCTTCGTTATCGTTCAGATTTGTCTGCCAACGACCAGTATCAACGTAATGTAGACGCTGCGCTAGGATGGCTGGACACCACTGATTCCGTGATGTCTCAAACAGAGAGTGTAATGAACCGTTTGAAGGAATTAACTGTTCAAGCCAGTAACGGAACTAATCCGCAAAACGCGCTGGACAGTATTGAGTCGGAAATTCAGCAGCTTAAACAGCAGCTTGCAGATCTTGGAAACACGCGAATTAACGGAAAGTATATTTTCAACGGACAAACCTATGACGTGAAGCCATACGACGCGTCCAATCCTCTGTCACTAGCTTCGGCTGAGACGGATTCGGGTTCGGTTGAATATGCGGTGGGACAGGGAGTTATCTTCCAAATCAATACTACAGGCAATGATTTTTTTGGCGATAAGAATGGGGGCGATAATGTATTTAACATCATCGACAAGCTCTCTATGGCAATGAAGAATTCCGATTTTGGTGCAATTGCCCAAGAAATCCCTAATATTGAGTCTAGAATGGATAAGATGGTATCCGTTCACGCCGAGACAGGGGCACGAACCAATCGCGTAGAGTTAATGCAAAACCGCTTGTCAAGCGAAGACTATAGTCTTACACAGCTTCAATCCAAGACTGAGGATGCTGACATTGCTGAATTAACTATAAAATCGAATGTGGCAGCTAACATATATCAGGCGTCGCTGTCTGCAGGAGCTAAGATTATTACTCCTACACTTGTTGACTTTATTCGTTAGTTTCTCTGCAGGTTATATAAATAGTATTTAATCTAAGCTATGAACAGAAAGCAGTTCGTAGCTTTTTTGTACAAGGAGGATAACTCTATAATGGCTAATTCGCTCCAAAATGAAATAGAAGTTAGTGAGGATCAAGTGTTTGTTTTTAACAAAGGGATCCCAGGCTTTGAAGATTTCAAGCAATTTACTATATACAATCACGATGAGCATTTTTCCTTCTTGCAATCCGTTGATGATGATCAATTGGCGTTCATTATCATCAACCCTTTTTTGTTCTTTGCCAATTATGAGTTTGAACTAAATCCTCTTGACATGGAAGAGCTTCTAATTAAAGATGAGAACGAGATTGCTGTCCGGTCCATCGTGACATGGGGTTCTGATACAGAAGTCACTGCAAATTTGATGGCTCCCCTTGTATTCAATGTAAAACAAAATTTAGGAAAACAGGTTGTATTGAACAAAACGGTGTATACAACCAAGCATCTGCTCTTATCTAATAACCGTAAGATAGGGGATGGTGAAGATCTGTGCTAGTATTGAGCCGTAAAAAAGGTGAGTCTATTATGATATCCGATACCATTGAAGTTATCATTTTAGAAACGGATGGAGATATGGTGAAATTAGGAATCAAGGCTCCTAAAGAAGTAGGAATTCATCGCAAAGAAGTTTATTTAGTGATTCAGGAGAGCAATAAAGAGGCTTCGAGTGATCGAAAAGCATTGGTAAAGAGACTGACGGATTGGCAAGAAAAGTAGTTGTTAATAATGAAAGGAAAGTAAATATGAAGATTGCGTATTTTATTATGGCACATCATAAGCCGGGGATGTTGCTAAGGTTATTAAATGCTGTTTACTCCGAGGATAATATCTATCTTGTTCATATCGATTCTGGTGCGGAAGAGGAACTTCAGAAGCTGGCACAGAATCTGATAGAGAGTAATTCCAATATCAGGATTTTGCCCTCGCGCTTTCTGACTTGGGGAGGATGGTCTCTCGTTCAGGCCGAGCTTGATGCAATGAATTATCTGTTAAGCTGGGACAGTGAGTGGAGCTACTATATTAATCTAAGCGGACAGGATTTCCCGTTGGTAACTCAACAGCGAATAAAGGATTTTCTGGCGAACTCGGACTCGAATTATTTGGATGCCAGATTAACTACGTCGATTCCAAAGCAGAAGGAATTGACTCAGGCGCATTATCACATAGAGGACTGCGGCAAATTGATAACGATGGAAGAGAGAAAGCCGTTTGAGGAATATTTTGCTCCTTACATTAAGCCCTATTATGGTTCACAGTGGAAAATTATTACCCGTTCGTTTGCGGAATATGCAGCAGCCTCTTACTTGTCATTTGAAATGCAGGACTATTTCCGCTATACGCTTATACCGGATGAAGCTTTTTTTCAAACCCTGCTGTTGAATGGGAGATTTAAAGATACGCATAACAATAACAATTACCGATTCTTAAATATGGAATGTTATGAGGAGGCATTGCAGCGCCCAGCCACATTAACCATGGACTATCTCCACGTTTTATTTAATAGTGAGACATTGTTTGCCCGGAAATTTGACGATGCTATAGATCCGAATATTCTGGATATCATTGAGAGAACATTAAATCTTTAAATAGGCTCAGATAAAAAATATGGGCTAATGATCTAAAAGATCATTTTTTTCTCTAAACAAATGCTTTAAGACTTCCGATATATTGATTAGAGCGGTGGAACGGGCGGCCGACCTATTAAACCGATCACCACAAGGACGTGGGCTAATACCATTTCAGGGAGGAAATTACAATGATTATCAACCACAATATCAACGCTTTGAACACGCATCGCAATTTGGGTCTGAACAACGTGGCTGCAGGCAAGAGCATGGAGAAACTGTCTTCCGGTCTTCGCATTAACCGTGCTGCTGACGATGCGGCTGGCCTGTCGATTTCCGAAAAAATGCGCGGTCAAATTCGTGGCTTGGAGCAAGCGCAACGGAATACTCAAGACGGTATTTCTTTCGTACAAACGGCTGAAGGCGCGTTGAATGAAGTAAGTGCGATGCTCGTTCGTATGAAAGAGTTGAATGTTCAAACAGAAAATGGAACTTACCAAACTTCCGACCAAGCCAACATTACTTCCGAGTTGGACCAGCTGCAGTCTCAAGTTAATGATATTCTATCCAATACCAAGTTTAACGGCGTAAACATTACAAGTGCTATTGATATTACGACGAATGATAATGCAGGTAAAATCAGCATCACTGCCTTGTCCTTTACATCGTTGTCTGCAACAACTCATGCTGCTGTTAGTACTGCTATTACCAGCGTTTCAACTGCACGGGGTACATTGGGTGCGTTCCAAAATCGTCTGGAATATACTTCCAACAACCTGGGAACTACCGTTGAGAACCTGACTGCTTCCGAGTCCCGTATTCGCGATACGGACATGGCGAAGGAAATGGTTAATCTTACCAAGAACAACATCTTGCTGCAAGCTTCGCAAGCTATGCTTTCTCAAGCAAATTCCCAACCTCAAGGCGTATTGCAACTGCTTCGTTAATATCAAAGTTTTTGAAGGGCTGCCTTTATTCGGGCGGCTCTTTTTTATTGGAATCTATAAAATAGTATCAATAACTTACCGATATATTAAGTAAATTAAAGCACTTACGGTAATGGAGGTTGTATCTATGAATATTAGGGTTGCAGGATCTGCTGTATCTCCGCAAGGAAATTTTGTACCCGTAAGGAAAAATACAGATTTATTATCTGCACCAACTGATCCAGTATTGGATACATCCGAGATGACCAGAAAAGAAGTGCGGACAGCGATAAATAACGGCGCCAAAATCTCAATTGGTGAAGAGCAGCTTATTCGAGCTATTGACCGGGCTTTGAAAGCAATGCAGGGACCTTCCACTGAGCTGGAGGTTTCTGTGCATGAGAAAACGCATGCCATTATGGTCAAAGTTCTCAATAAGGATACCGGAGAGTTGATTCGTGAGGTTCCTCCGGAAAAGACATTGGACATTGTCGCTAAAATGATGGAAATAGCCGGTTTGATCATTGACGAGAGAGTCTAGGGAGGAATGAAAAGTGCGGATTAGCGGATTATCTTCGGGTATGGATATCGATAATATGGTGGCCGAACTTATGCAGGCAAAGCGTGCACCTTTAAATAAACTGAATCAACAAAAGCAGCTTTTGGATTGGAAGAGGGAGGCGTACCGGGAGGTCAGCACTAAACTTGTCAGTTTCCGCAACGACAAGCTGCAAAGCAATATTAATGCGTTGAGAGCTCAGACCAAGAGTGCCGGAGTCACAGGAACAAATCCTGATGCAGTAAGCGTCACGGCTTCCAACGGATCAACCAATCTTGCGGTTGACATTAAGGTCAATCAGCTTGCTGAATCGGCAGAAGTTAATGTTCAATTCGCCGGTGTAGATGCTTCAACGACCAAGCTGATGACGGTTCTTGGAACGGACAGCAGTGTCACTTCCTCCAGTGTAACGGTTAAATTAAACGGAGTGGATAATCAAATTACATTTGATCCTACGCAAGATACTATGTCGTCATTAGCCAAGAAGATTAGCAGCGGCACAGGAGCAACCGCGGCATTCGACTCGGCTTCCGGCAAGCTGTTTATCAAATCCAAGGAAACGGGTGCGAATCAGGAAATAGAAGTATCCGGAGATTTGTTCGATCATGGAGTAGTGGATTCTGCCAATTATCAAGGCAAAGATGCGGAATACATTATTAATGAGAAGTGGGGGGGGACAGTTAAGACCAGCGCTTCTAATATACTGAGCTATGATGGATTGCAGATTACTATGAAGGCACAAGGAGAAGCTACAATCCAAACTCAAACAGACACGGATAAAGTTTTGAATACCATCAAGTCCTTCATCAGTGATTATAACACGTTAGTATCATCGCTGAATTCGAAACTGGGCGAAGAGCGCTATCGCACGTTTCTCCCTCTTACGGATGACCAGAAGAAGGAAATGAAGGAAGATGAAATCACGAGCTGGCAGGCAAAGGCCAAGAGCGGTATGCTTAAGAATGATGATATAACCAGCGGACTGGTAAGTTCCATGCGTACTGCCGTGACGGGATACGTTGCCACCGGTAGCGGTTCAATAAATATTAACTCCATCGGTATTGCAACAGGTAAGTGGAATGAAGGCGGGAAATTAGTAATTGAAGACGAGGCTAAGCTAAAGCAAGCCATAGAGCAGGATCCGGATCGGGTACTTGCATTGTTTACAGCATCTGGAACAGCGCCGGACAATTCCGATCAGGGCATTTTCACCCGAGTATCTAATATTATAAGTAAAGGATTGGACGATCTTGCGAAAAAGGCGGGTACATCACGGGTAAGCAGTGAGTTGACCAGCTCCCTTTTACCGGGCAGCCAGATGGGGGAAGAGGCCAGGACACTGGATATTCGGATTAGCGATATGAAGAGAAAGCTAACAACTTTGGAAAATAATTATTTCAAACAATTTACCGCTATGGAAACGGCCGTTAATAAATATAATGCACAATCCGGCAGTTTATCCAGTTTTCTTAACTAAGGAGTGAGGATTTGTTGATTTCACCATATGACAAGTATAAAGAAGCGCAAACCCAGACAGCCAACTCTTCCAAACTGCTTCTCATGCTGTATGATGGGGCTATTCGTTTTCTAAAGCTTGGGATCGAAGGTATTGAACAGGGGAATATTGAGAAAGCGAACAATAATTTAATCAAGACCCAGGCAATCATTAATGAATTGGTGGCCTCTCTCAACCTTGAATATCCTATAGCCCATAATCTTGCTCAAATCTATGAATACATGATCTATCAGTTGATTCAGGCGAATATCAAGAAAGATAAGCAATGTGCAGAAGAAGTATTAACTCATTTGATTGATATGAAAGAAGCATGGATTGAAGCCAGCCGTGTGAGTGGAATGTAATTTGGTAATAAATTATCAGTAAAGGCGATGTTAGTTTATGGAAGACTTGTTGCATAAGCTTAATAAGCTCACCCTGAAGTCAGTAAACAGATTGCCTAGGTCCTCTTATGAGGAGCTTGAGTCCTTCGTTGAGCAACGTCAGGCTATATGCGAGGAGATCTCACAGGAGTACAATAAGATCGGTAAGCTTAATGCTGAACAGAAAGCACTGTTGACTTCCATTCTGGCATATGATGAAGTTATATTAAATAGAATGCATCGTCTCAAGACAGAAGCAAGTGATTGGTTGGAAAGAAAGCAGCATATCAGAACACAACAAAATGCTTACCATTCAGTACAAGCAGGTGAGAGCTACTTTATTGATTGGAAGAAGTAGATAGACCGGGTAACCGTCTCAATTTAGGGGCGTTATCCGGTTTCTTTTTTACAATGGCATGTTTTGGTTATCAAAGAGGAGTGAACTTTTACCGATATTATTCATATGTAGATAGGAAATAGCTGCATGCGATACATTACAGAATGGAGATCATATGATGAGTTATGCTGCACAAAATATGCATTATCTTAAGGAAAAGTACAATCACACATATAACATGTTGCAGAATTATCCTAATAATGATCGACTCTATCAACAAATTATTATGCAGGATGGCTTAAAGAATATTATATTCCCGACTTCGACAGGTACAGAACTCTATCTATATGAAAGGCAGAATACAGTGCTTAGTCTTGCACTTTGGATGCAGTCCATTGCAGAGATGTTGTCCAAGTATGATCATATACTGCTCTATGGTCTGGGTTTGGGGTATCATCTTAAACTACTGTTGGAGCATTATCCGAATAAATGGATCTATGTCTATGAACCGGATGCGGACATGTTTATGACCGCTTTGGCCACTGAAGATTTTAGTAGTCTGCTCAGTCATCCTAATGTGAAGGCTGTTGGCGTTGGTCAGACTATAGAGGAGAAACGCCAGGTGATATATCCTATTTGTAATCTGGCTCAAGGTTCATGCGCATTTATAACAATTCCCTTTTATGAACAAAGAAATCCTGAGGAACTTAACCGTTTTCGTGAAGAGTTCCCTGTTACTGTATCCGAGTATAACGTCAATCAAAGCACACTTATTCGTTTCAAGGATGATTGGATGCATAACAGGCTGAATCATTTGGCTACAAATTTGAATTCCTATTCTATTACCGGTTTTAAGGATCGACTTGCGGAAATACCAGCTTTAATTGTTGGCTCAGGCCCCTCGCTTCAGCAGGATATCGAAACAGTGAGAAAGTTGAAGAGCCATTGTCTTGTCATAGCGGCGGGTTCCAGTCTGCAAGCATTGCTTCACCATGAAATTACTCCGCATATTGTTGTAGTTGTAGATGGCGGCCCAGTGGTAGAGAATATTTTCCAAGCGTCAGAATCATTGCAAATACCCATTGTATATACCTCCACCTCGAATTATAAAGTAACGGATAAGACCCAGGCATCGCGTATTCATGTATTTGATGATACTGATCGGGTAACGTGCTACTTTATGGGAGAAGATGAAAGAGAACCAGTGTTCCGTTCTCTCGCTTCTGTGTCTGGTATGGCCGTGCAAGTGGCTGCTTATCTGGGCTGTACAACGATTGCTCTTGCCGGGCAAGATTTCTCTTTTCCTGAGGATCGGCATTATGCTGAGGGCGTAGCGCATATCGGGGAGCAACAACGTCAGGCTACGGTCCAGAGTGCCGACATCTATGTGGATAATGTTAAAGGCGGACAGAATCGGATCACCCTTCCTTATAAAGTGCTGCAGCGTAATATGGAAGAGGTTATTTCCTGGTATCCGAACATTCACTTTATTAACACATCCAAGATTGGAGCAAGCATTGCAGGAACAGAATGGTTAGCTGCGGAGCAATTATATGAGCAGTGGCAACAAGGCAGCGTTGTTCAGCAGGATTGGTTCGAGAAAGAAATTGTGCATAATGCGGCAGGATACGGTTCTGAACGAATGGAACATACTACTGCCAAATTAGCATCTGTCCCTGGCAAGCTTGAACGTATTCAACAGACGTTAAGAGGGATTATTAGACAGTTGTCGAGGCTGGCCGAGCTTAGCCGCAAGAATCCTCAAAAGTGCTTGAACAGTATGAGAGTGATCGAGAGAGATTGGTCATCAATTGTAGATGAAGAAGTGTTCAACATCCTCTTTGAACCGCTACTGCCTGCTGAATTGCAGTTCTTTGACAGCCACTTATCTCTAATTATTGAAGAGCAAAATATTATAAAAAAAGCGAAGTATTTTGAAACCTATTTAGGTAAAATAGTACAAGAAATCAGTAAGACTGTGCCGAAGTTGGAAGGGTTGTATAGGGAGGCGAAGGAACGAATAAATGGAGGGAATTCGGGATGAACAGCTATAAAGACAAAAAAATACTAATAACTGGAGGAACTGGAACAATCGGTTATCATTTAACTAAGCGTTTGCTTGCAGAGCATCCTAAGGTTATTCGAATTTTCAGTCGGGATGAATATAAACAATTTGAAATGGCACAGGAGTTCCAGGAACATCTACCGCAGCTGCGTTTTTTAATAGGGGACGTACGTGATCAACAGCGTTTAGTTCGTGCAATGGAAGGGATTGATTATGTATTTCACTGTGCAGCAATGAAGCATGTTCCGGCTTGTGAGTATAATCCGTTTGAAGCTGTTCAGACCAACGTGGTAGGCACTCAGAATGTAATCCAAGCTGCAGTTGCAAATGAAGTAAGCAAGGTTTTGTTTACCAGCACAGATAAAGCTATCTCTCCTACTAATACCTACGGGGCGACAAAATTGACGGCAGAGCGCCTTATTTCTGCAGCTGAATATCAAAAGGGGCCAAGGACAACAACCTTCTCCTCAGTACGTTTTGGCAATGTAATGGGTTCAAGAGGTTCAGTGATTCCATTGTTTAAGAAGCAGATTTTGGAGCAAGGGATGATAACTGTAACGGACCCTGATATGCTCCGATACATGATGACTCCTGCACAGGCTATAGAGCTTATCTTGAAAGCCAATGAGATGGCTAGTGGCGGTGAAGTATTTGTGCTTAAAATGCCGGTGGTGCGGCTTGGGGATTTAGCTGATGTAGTCATAAAGATGGTTCAGAAAAAATATCAGATAGATGATAAAGTTGAACTAAGAGTTATTGGCATTCGCCCTGGCGAGAAACGTTTTGAAGAATTAATGACCTCTGATGAGCAAGCTTTAGTCACTGAATCGAAAGAAATGTATATCATCCCTTCGATCTTCGCAGATAGTCACGATTACAGTCATGAGAATTCGACATTAAACTATAGAATAGATTTAGAAAGCAGTATAATAGCTCCGTCTACTTTGGAGCATTGGCTATTGACTGAGAAACTTGTGTAGAACTTGTGAAGCTTGTGGTGATAGCGATTTTGAATTAAGGAGATCCAACATGACATTAGAAGACAGACCTTATATTATAGCTGAAATTGGTTGTAATCACAAAGGAGAAATAGCAATTGCTAAAGAGATGATTCAAATAGCAGCAACTTATTGTAAGGTTGATGCTGTAAAGTTCCAAAAGCGTAATCCAAAGGAATTGCTTACTGGAGATGAATATGGCGCTCCACACCATAATAGTTTTAAAAACTATGAAGAATTAAAGACATTGATTGAAAGCTTTGAGATTAATTATAGTACAAGTATGGACAAGTTATTTATTTTTTTGAACGAATACATTTTGATTTCCAGTCAGAATTCCTCTCGTGCTTGTTCTAACTTTATTGAAAGCATCGCATGGGTCAACTAAACACTACAGAGAAGCAGGTATAAATGTTTTGGTGACATTTATTATTGGAAGAGGTGGAGTTATGGACTTTACAGGGGAGAGACATATACCACATATGTCTGATAAGCTTACAGAATTTGAGCATTTAGCGAGGTATCATGCTGTAAAGGATATTGTTAAAGGCCAGACAGTGTTAGATGCAGCGTGTGGAGAAGGCTATGGTTCTTATTTGCTTTCTTTTTATGCAGCTAAGGTAATCGGTTTAGATATTAGTGAAGAATCTATTTATCATGCCAATAATAAATACTCGACTGACAATCTGTCATTTTATCAAGGATCCATTGATAAATTACCTCTACCAGATGCATCTGTTGACATAGTTGTTTCATTTGAGACTATTGAGCATGTTGACGGTGACACTCAAAGAGACTTTTTAAATGAAGCTATACGTGTTTTAAAAAAGACAGGTAAGTTAATTATCTCTACTCCTGATAAGTTTTTTTATTCAGATGAACGAAAATACCAAAATCCTTTTCACATAAAAGAGTTTTATAAGCAAGAGTTTTTGGATTTTTTGAAAGGTTACTTTAGATATGTGGAGCTATATTATCAAAGGCAAGAGGTTTCAATGGTAATAACAAATGCAAACAGAAAAATAATGAATCACATGTATACTAATGATCCTCAGCCAAAAGAAGATGGTATGTACCTGATTGCCATGTGTAGTCAACATCCAATTTCTGAAGACAATATATCATTTATGTCTGTATCAACTCATACTACTCATAATGATGAGGTGATTAATTATTTTGGCTTTCCAGATGAAATTAGATCATATAAAAACGAAATTGAGAAGATAATCGCTCAAAGTCGTTTTTTGCAAACTGATTATTTATTACAGATTTTAAAAACCATCAAATCGGATAGAAAAATTTATTTGTGGGGCACGGGAATCGCTGCAAGAAACACATATTATGCTCTAACAAAAGAAGGTTATAATATTGAAGCGTTTATTGACAGCAATAGCGCGAAATGGGGAGGAACATTTTTAAATCGGCAAGTAGTGCCGCCTGAAAGTATTAATGGCTATGAGCAAAAACATTTTATTGTAATAGCATCTTCTTATTTTTCAGAAATAATTCCAAATTTAGAGCGAATGGGATATATAAAGGGGATAGACTACACTCTGGGATTGGTAATGTAATTTTTACCAAGTATATGGATAGTGGGGCCGATTGTAGATTCGGTTTTATAACAAGATTAAAGAGAAACTAGAGCACAGAGGATAAAAGAATTGTTGTATGAAGGCGGGATATTATGAACAACATTGTAAAAGAATCTGAATCCAATGTTTCTATTATAATTCCAGTATATAATCAATGTCAGTATACATTAAACTGTATAAGCATGGTAGAGAAGAATTCCAAAAATATTAATTATGAGATTATTTTGGTAGACGATTGTTCTCAAGATCAGACTTCTGAAATAATTCGAAAGATGAATATCAAATATATTCGAAATGAAGTTAACGAAGGATTTATTAAGTCCTGTAATAAAGGAGCATCTTATGCCAGTGGTGAATATTTAATTTTTCTTAACAATGACACTGAAGTTCAGCCGGGTTGGCTAGAAGCTTTATTAGGAACTTTTAAGCGGTTTGAAGACGCAGGAATTGTAGGCAGCAAATTAATTTTTGGAGATGGAACGCTGCAAGAAGCCGGTGGTATTGTTTGGAGTGATGGAAGCGCCTGGAATTATGGTAGGGGAGAAAATCCGAATGATTGGAAGTATAACTATGTACGTGAGGTTGATTATGTAACAGGTGCATGTATATCTATTAAAAAAGATTTATTTAAGCAATGTGGTGGATTTAGTGAGTTATATTTACCGGCGTATTATGAGGATACTGATTTATGTTTTGAAGTAAGAAAAAGAGGCTATCGTATATATTATCAGCCTAAATCAGAAGTGGTTCACTATGAAGGTGTTACTTCAGGCGTTGATTTAACTGATGGGGTTAAAAAATACCAGATTATTAACGGTGAAAAGTTTTTCGAGAAGTGGAAAAATGTATTGCAGGAAAAACATTGGCATCGAGATATGGATCTTATGTTAAGAGCAAAATCACACGGTTCAAGGGCAGAGGTATTGATTGTCGATCATAAAGTACCGGAAGAAGATAAGGATGCTGGATCCGTTAGAATGCTTAATATTATACTTCTTTTCTTAAATAAAGGGTTTCGTGTAACCTTTTACTCAGATACTACGCCAAATGAAGAATATTCTGAATATTTTAAAAAAATTGGAGTAGAAATCATCTTTTGTAATGAGGACTTCGAATCTTTTATTAAAGCACGATCACTTCAATTTGACTTAGTTTGGTTAGCTAGACCCAATGTCTCACTTTTTAAACTGGATGTGGTTAGAAAGTGGATTCCAAATGTAAAAATTGTATACGATACGATTGACTTATATTACTTGAGAACTCAAAGACAAAGTGAAATTGAGAATAATAAGGAGCTTGAAAATAGCGCACAGCTTTATTTAATAGAGGAGAGTTACTTAGCTCGTCAAGCTGACTATACCATTACTGTAACTGAAGATGAAAGGAAAAGATTAAACGAAATTGACCCTAGTATCAATACATTTGTAATTCCTACTATCCATGGGGATGAAGATGCAAAATTGATCCCTTATGAAGATAGAGAAGGAATTATGTTTTTAGGAGGCTATCAACATAGCCCAAATGTGGATGCAGTTACGTGGTTTGCTCAGGAAGTGCTACCATTAATACGTAATAAGCTAAAGGGGATTGTGTTTTATATTTTAGGTAGTAATCCAACTTCTGAAGTGTTAGCTCTTCAAAAAGATGGTGAAGTCGAAGTGGTTGGATGGGTGAAGAATATTCGTCCATGGTTTGAAAAGACTCGTGTTTTTGTAAGCCCATTGCGTTATGGAGCTGGGATGAAAGGGAAGAACGGACAATCTATGAGTTACGGACTGCCGATTGTAACTACCACAATTGGGGCTGAAGGAATGAACATGGCTCAAGGTCAACATGCCTTAATAGCTGATACTGCTCAACAATTTGCCGAATCCGTCATTAACTTGTATCAATCAAAAGAAGTATGGACTAGAATTTCAACTGAATCAAAAAAACTCGTTTCAGATTGCTATTCACCTCATCGTGCAAAAGAAATGCTAAATAAATTGTTGGATTTATTATTCGAAGGTAAAACTGGAATCAGTGATATCATTCGTCCTGATATTCAAAGACTTAGGTCAACTCTCCTTCAAAAAGGGGATGTTATAAATAAGAGGAAAAAATGGTTGTTAGATTCCTTGAATTTTGAAAATGGACGAGAGGTATATATTTGGGGGTCTGGAAGTGGTGGAAAACGTACACTTCAAATGCTTAAAGAGTTTGGCATTGAAGTTAAGGGGTTTATTGACTCTGATTTTACCAAAGAGGGGTTTTTATTAAATGGGTTAATCATTCAGTCCCCTCAATATTTATTGCAGCAAAAAGAGAGAAATCCGTTTATTGTTATTGGCTCGATGTACCGAAAGGAAATTGAACGTGATTTATATAATATGGGTTTTGATTTACATGGAGATGTATGGGCAAACTCGGTATTATAAAGGAGCCATTGATAGAATCAAGGTCGAGACACTAATTGCAGAGAAAAACCAAGAGAAAGATCAGTGGTTTCATTTTGGATGAAGTGTAAACTTAATAATCGACAAAGCTTTATGTACTATGTTAAATAAGTAAATCATAGATTCAAAAGAATCAAAGACTAATAATTGTTATGAACAAGCTACCGGATTTTATAAAACTATTAAACAAAAGTTCGATAACCATCAAATTATTGGGAGTGAATATATTGGTTACGAATATGCTCCTGGCATATTCCATATATTTACAATATATGAAAGAGGCATATAGAGTATTAAAAGAAGGCGGGGTCAGTCTTATTTCGATACCTTTTCATTCGAAAGAGGATACAACTGTCAAAAGAGCTGAACTTATAAACGATGAAATTAAATCCTATTTCTAAGATGGTTCTCTTGTGTTTTATGATTATGGGTGGGATTTTTTAAATTAATGTCGTGATGTTGGGTTTAAGGATACTTATTGAAAAATAAAGAGGCATAACTCTGGCTGGTACGTAAAGCTGTTAGAAAGTAGAGGGGAACACCATATATCCAATCGAGATCAATATTATCACTCCGGTTTATAACGGTGAGCGTTATCTCTCCTCCTACTTTCAAAGTTGGGAGAATCAAACATATCAAAATTATAGAATTATTTTGGTTGATGATGGAAGCAATGATAACTCTGTAAACATTATTGAAGAAAGAGTGAAAGGTGATTCCAGAATTCATCTAATTACCCAACAACATGGCGGGATTTCCTCAGCAATAAGCCGAGGGCTTCAAGAAGCTTCAAGCAATTATATTGTACTCATGGACCAGGATGACATTTCCGCATCCAACAGATTGGAAAAGACAGTGGAATTGTTCACACAAGGCTACGAGCTTATTATGTCAGCTTATGAGATAATTGATGCACATGGCACAACATCTAGTAAAATTATCCACATCCCAAATTATATTAACTCAGGTAATATATTGCTGGAATCATTAAAAAGAAACTATTTTTTAGGTACTTCTATGGCTTTTCATTATCGACATGATTTCACTTTCAATTTTTTAAGTGGTGGAACGACTGATTACGATATCGCGTTAAAAATGTTATTTAAAGGATACCGTTTTGGTTACATTCCGGAGGTTCTTCTCTATTATCGGGTTCATAACAACAATACCTCCGCCAATTACAAAACCATAAAAAAAGATGCCCTTCAAGTTTTAAGAATTTATAATTTTGAAGAGCTTGAGCATTGTTTGAAGCAACAGGACTATAAGGAATATCAGATCACGTTAACACTAGGAATTATGGCGCAATTTCTCGGAGACTGGCAAACAAGTTTCAGCTATCTAAAAAGGTGCGAATCTCACCTGGATTTGGATGATGAATTGTCCAAGCAAGAATTACATTTTTATTTTTCGGTATATTTCTATCAAACAAGCGATTACTTGAACTGCCAGAAATATTTGGAGAAAGTTATGTCTTTGAATGCTGCAGCGGCAAACAACATGGGAGTGCTGGAAGCTCTAAACCGACACTTTGACATATCAGAAAAATGGTTTCGTAAAGCTTTACAAATCAATAGCGATTATCTTGATGCTAAGCGGAATTTAATATACTTGAAAACCATAGATAAAGAGGCTCCAGAACCGAAATGCTTTTATTTTACGAATCGATTACTAAGAAGCACATTGCTTCACACTCGATATATAAACGGGATTTAGTTTGGAATATTTCTTAATATAGGAGTTCTTTTATGCTCAAGTTTATTAAACTACAAGCTGAACATTTAGCGCTTCTGCTCGATTGGAGAACGCAGCCTGAAGTAACAAAATACATGTTCTCGGATATTGAATACAATTATGACAAACAGCTCCAGTGGTATGAAGCTATAATAAATAATCCTAATGAGCGATATTGGGTTATTGAGCTGAATGATCGGTTAATTGGACTCGTTTCTTTAAATAATATCCAATGGCGGGATCGGCGGTGCTACTGGGGATTTTATATTGGTGAAGCAGACGCAAGAATTTATGGCGGGTTAATTGGCCCATATGTCTATCGTTATGTTTTTGAGGAACTGGGGTTTAAAAAAATTATGGGTGAAATTATGGAAGGGAATGAGAATGTAAGGAAAATACAAATTATTCAAGGGTGCAGAGAAGTAGGTGTGTTAAAGGATCATGTTTATAAGTATGATAAATTCCACAATGTATATGTTCTGGAAATGCTTAATACTGACTGGTTACATTTGAAACATCGTTATGGTCACTGCATTGCTGAGTTTGATTATTACTATTAAGTGAAGATGCTGTAGTGGTACATAACTGAAAGAATTAGCCGATATATAGCTATATAATAAATCAGGATTTTCCAGGAGGAAACTCATATGACTGACTCGAATAACAAACTCAAACTGTTATTAACCGATATATTTATGATGGAAGAAGTACTGTATCTTGACGATAACGGCCCTGATCAGATTGAAGGCTGGGACAGCCTGGCTACAGTATCAATGGCAGTGGCGTTGCAGCAGGAGTTCGGACATCATATGACGATTGAAGAAGTGGTCAATATTCGCACAATCGGTGACATTAAAGACTATCTTCGCTCCAAAGGTGTAGAACTGTAATGATAATCATAGATGAACTGGAACGGCGGGCATTCGATTCCCCGGATCGGCCGTTTATTCGAACGGATGAGCGGGAATGGAAGTACGCCGATTTTTTCTATGAGGTGGGTTGTTTCGCCTCCTATTTAACGGATATTTGCGGAGTTGCTGCCGGCGATCGGGTTGTTCTTTGTTTTCCAAATGAAGTCGAATACCTGATTGCTTATTTTGCGTGCTGGTATATTAATGCAACAGTAATGCCTGTCGATTTCGATATTCGGGAGCAGACACTGTTATCTATTGTTCAGGATGCAAATCCTAAGCTGATTTTGTTCAGCCGGCAAAGAACGGCTATTTGTGAGGTGGGCGAGGCGGCGACACTCATCTTCCCTGAGTCTAAGCGGTATATGTGTCTCGTTCCGGCAAAGCGTGCACATATTGCGAGCGATTCGGTTGCTCTTATTATGTATACAAGCGGAACAACCGGGCTTCCCAAGGGTGTTGTTCTTTCGCACGGAACGGTCACGTATACAGCCAGGAAAATTATTGAATGGTCCGAGATGAAATCAGATAATTGCGAGGCTACGGTACTTCGGTTGACGCATTCCTTCGGATTGGGGCATGTTCATTGCTCAGTCATGCTTGGCTCCAGCATATATTTGCTCGATTCGCTTCGGGAACCCCAGAAGTTAATTCATACGATTGCCAATCATAACATAACAGGAATTCCGGCGACACCAGCCATGATTCATTTGCTGCTTACCTATCATAGAAGGGATTTTCAAGAGGCTGCCGTGAAGCTTGATTATATCATAATTAATACGTCACCCATCACTGGAGAATTAGTTCAGGACTTGCTGGACTTGATTCCGGGTACACGAGTTTATATGTACTATGGCCTTACGGAAGCGAGCCGTACAACTTACATTGCGTACAGACTTCATCCGGAGAAATTGGAAAGCGTGGGTAAGCCGCCAGAAGGTGTCCAAGTTCGGCTTGCTCCTACTACAGATGAAGTCCAAATCCGAGGTTTAAATGTTATGAGCGGTTATTTAAATAATAAAGTCAGTTTTACAGAGGACGGCTGGTTTGCTACAGGTGATATTGGGAAATTGGATGAAGAAGGACTTTTGTATATCACAGGTCGTATTAAAGAGCAGATTAACATGGATGGTTTAAAGATCAACCCTATAGAGGTGGAGCGTGTTATTAACTCGCATCCTCAAGTATTAGGCAGCATGGTCTTTGGCGTGACTGATTCCGTAACCTATGAGAAGGCGGTTGCGGTTGTTACCGTACGGGATTTTCCTGAGCAGCCGCGAGCTCTATTCGCGGACATCAAGAAATGGTGTAAATCGTATCTTGAACCATATAAGATCCCAAAGGAATTTCAAATATGGAACGAGCTTCCGAAGACAGACAGCGGTAAACCCAAGAGGGTTGAAGCCAGAAAACGCTGGGAGAATGGGGGCAGGATGTGAACGGGTTAAAGTGGCCGGCAATTATAGAAGGAACCGGAATCCTCCAGAATGTGCTTGGTCAATATTCTGATGCGATATGGGTCATTTCTCCTTCCATCATGGATCAGCTTAAGGATTTCCCTTCTAGCTACCGAGTGTTGATTGTAAAAAGAGCTGATACGAGTACTCTGAGCCAATTGCAGGATTTGATTGCCGATTCCAATGCCTCTTCTGTTATCGCTATTGGAGGCGGTAAGGTGATAGATATTGCCAAGCTGGCGGCGAATTATGAACGTATAGACCATTGTGATCATTGGGGAGAAAAAGCTGTGCTTGCTCAAAAGCAACTAAGGCAGCCGCTGCAGCTTATTGTTGTTCCTTCAACGGCTGGTTCGGGAAGTGAAGCCAGTGAAACGGCAGTGTTAACTGTAAATGATCGTAAAATCCCTATCTACTCGGAAAGATTGCTCCCTGATTTGGTTCTGCTTGAGACAGAATTAGTCGCCTTGGCTCCGCCGCGTGTGCTTTGGAACGGGGTATGGGATACACTGGTGCATGCTCTTGAGAGTTCGCTTTCCCCGCTAGCCAACTCATATACTCTGCCGCATTCTCTGGAAGTTTTTCGAAGCTCCAAAAAAATTATTGATCAAGCGTTGGAAACTGGTTCGATAACAAAGGAGTTTCCAGCCGCAACAGCCCAATGGAATAGTATCCGCGCCGGTAAAATTCAAAGTAAAGCATCGGTAGGACTGGCCCACGCGTTGGCACATCAATCAGAGCATACGGATCAATGGCATGGCGAAGCTTGCGCGCGTGTGCTGCCACGGGTTCTGTCTAAGAACACCGAGAAGGCAGAAGGTAAAATGTTGAAATTTGCTCATTCCGTTGGTTTTGAATCCATAGCTGCTTTATTGAGATGGGTTGAGGGTTCAGTGAACCATAGTGTAGGGGCTTATATTCCGAAGTTAATTCCGTATGAAGAGAAGGAACAGGTAATTTTACGAACGATGAAGGACCCTTGCTTCAGAACCAATCCTGTGTTTTGGACTAGGTCGGAATTGACGCTATGGTTGGAGGAGTGGTTTTATGGATGAACAGCCGCCTGTACCATTTACCGAAAGTATGGACGTATATTCAATGAGACAGGCTGATAAGGAGATGTGGCTCCTGAAAGGCATGCGGAAGCTGACAGCTTGGCACCAAGAAAGATGTACGGAATACGCCCGTTTCCTGTACGGAAGCCGAGTGAGCTTGGATGACGTTGAACAAATTGAACAGTTGCCTTATTTGCCGACTTCAATTTTCAAACGATTCGAGTTAAAGAGTGTGGCTGATGTGGATATCCCTAAATTGAAATCGGTGCAATCGAGCAGTACTTCCTCAGGAGTACCCTCCCGAATTTTTGTGGATGAGTCAACATCAATCCGCCAAAAAAAATCGGTCCAGCTTATTTTTGACAGCTACCTTGGGACGAGACGCCGCCCCTATATTATATTTGATGCTATGGAAACGGCAAGAGGGAAAAACAGTATGTCAGCGCGCGGTGCGGCAATTATGTCCCTTATGGGATACGCCAGCAAATTTTATTTTGTAATGGATATACAAGATGGACAATTGGTACTAAACGAAGAACGGCTGAGTGAGGCGGTTCAAGCAGCGAAAGCCGCTGGTGATTTCATTGCCTACGGTTTTACGTATATCTTGTATCAAGCTCATGAGAAGCTGCAAGGTATGAGCCTTTCTTTCGAAGGATTTGGAAACCAGACTTTCCTTATCCATAGTGGCGGATGGAAGAAACTTCAAAGTCTGGCGGTTGACAAAGAAATCTTCAACCAAACTATATCTTCAGTCTGGACAGTTTCTCCTAATCAAGTCATCGATTTTTACGGTCTGGTTGAGCAGACGGGTGTGATTTATCCGGATTGTCCTTATGGTAACAAACATGTGCCTTATTATGCGGATGTAATTATTCGCGAGCCCCATACGTTGCAAACTTTGCAGCCTGGAGAAACGGGTCTTCTTCAACTTATGAATTTGCTGCCCTTAGCGGGCCCCAATCATTCTGTTATTACAGATGATCTGGGGAAGATCATTCATATTGATGACTGTCCTTGCGGGAGAAAAGGCAAAGCGTTTCGTTTTAACGGGCGTGCCCCTAAAGCAGAGATCCGTGGGTGCGGAGATGTATATGCGGAGGAGAGCTTATAGTGAAGATCCGACCATACGTATCCGGAGACCTGGAGGGGGTCGAGAGATTATTTATTGAAAGAGAGGTATTGCTTGACCGGGAACTCTTTCTTTGGAAAAAGAAGGCTCCTTCTATATTCTCTTGGGTTGGTGAAAAGAATGAGGCCATTGTTGCACATTACTCTATTATCGAAATGCCACTGATTCAAGATATTCGAACGGGCTTTGCGGTTGATGCCATATTTACCAAACACGCCTCGCAAATTCCTGATATAGCTATGATGCTGAGTCATGCATTACAAGAGGTACAGCTGGCCGGGCTGGACCTGATTGTTGGTATCCCCAATCAACGAATGAGCCCGGTGAAACGGATGCTGGGTTGGACTCCGATGCCTGTCTATTATTGGAACATTTCGAAAGGAAGAGAGCGTATCTCTAAGCCTTTTGTGTGCTGCGAAACAGCCTTCTCGGATTATGAGCGTTGGCGCTACAAGGAATGTCCAAGGCAATATACTCAACAGAGAGATTGTGGAATAGTGCTTTCCGGAGAACGCGAATATGCCGGAACTCCTTATCTTATGAGGTATGATTGCTCCAATTGGAATGATATTGAGCAGACCTACGCCTTCTCCTATCTCCACACTAATCTTAGTGGTAATCTACCTGTTGTGCAGCCGTTATACATGCTACTTACAGAGAAGAGGGAGCAAGCTTCACTGATATGGCCTGATATATGGCCGTTAGAGACTTTGGAGGGAGTGACACTGGGGTGGTAATTCATTATCATGATGTATTCAGCAGGACAGTGGAAGAACTCTCTCTTGAAAAATTTGATGATAAATTACATGAGATAGAAAAGCGAGCTTCCCATATTCGAAAGCTTTCAATGGAGGAAATGATTCAAGCCTTATATACTCTTTATCAAGCTTGGGCAATACCTTCCCACCCAATGCATCAAAGATATAGGAATGCCGGTCTAGCTTATCTTCTTACCTTCCTTCATCCGGAGTCACTACGAAAGCTCTTGTCAAAAGGGCTGCGCAGAGATTCAGCGATGGATTGTATTTCTGGGGCGGGTGGATTTGAGGGGATAGCTGTTCCCAGAGGGGTAGTTGGACACTGGGTGGCCGGAAATGTCCCTTTACTTAGCTTAATATCAGTGCTGCAAGCATTACTAACCAAGAACGCTTCTATCGTGAAGCTAAGCACGAAGCAAGAGGATTGGATTACTCCTTTTCTTCATTCGCTGGCTCATACATGTAAGGCAGGACAGGTTATGGCTGAAGCTGTTTTGGTCTTTTCCTTTCCTGGTGAATGGAAGGATCCTAGTGCGGCAATGGCCGGGTATTGTGATGTTAGAATTGCCTGGGGGGGACTAGAGGCCGTACGCTCCGTAGCTGAAATGAAGGGTAAGGAGGAATCCACTAGCCTTATATTCGGCCCCAAATATAGTTGTTCGGTCATCGATCCAGTCCTCATGTCGGATAAGGATTGGGTAAACTTGGCGAGAGACACGGTACTGTTTCAGCAATTGGCATGTACCTCACCCCATGCGGTCATTTCAAAGGGCGGAGTTTCTGGAATAAAGGAAACAGTATCTCGTTTGGCTTTAGCTTATAGTACAATTGTACATCAGCGTTACTATGAGCCTTTAGAGGCGGGAGAAGCTGTGAAACTGCTCGAATATAGAGCTGCCGCATGGATGAATGGAGAATCGATAACGGCTTCTAATGGCACCGAGTGGACGATTCACGCTCACAAGCGGCTTGAACAATTGAGCGGTCAGGGGATGCGAATCATCCATGTGTATCCCTGTGAGGATTGGAGGGAACTGGTGAGCTGCCTGCCCTCTACGATCCAGACCATCTCCCATCGTCTTGACCAACAATCTTTGGAAGAACTGGTCTATACTTCGAAATATAGCGGCGTATCCCGATTTGTACATGTTGGGGAAGCACATACCTATGATATTCCGTGGGATGGAATGCTTGTTCTTGATCAGTTGATACGTTGGATTAGAGTAGATTGTTAGCATATTGGACGTGGGGGGTAACCAATGAGTACTATCATCATTATTCAAGCTAGAATGGGTTCAACCCGATTGCCGGGAAAAATTCTGATGGAGCTTGGGAACAGTACAGTTTTGGATTATGTTGTGCAGCGATGTAAATTAATTGAATCCATCGATCAAGTGATTGTGGCTACTTCAAATTGCCCAGAAGATGACTCAATCGCTGCCTGGTGTTCTTCACATAGAGTTCAATGTTTCAGAGGGAGCGAAGAGGATGTCCTTTCTCGTTACTACGAATGTGCTAAAACGTTTCAACCCAAATATGTAATGCGAGTGACTGCTGACTGTCCATTTGTCGATTTTCACTTTGCAAATATGACAATGGAAGCGATGAAGAAGAATCCTTCGGATATTGTGGTTAACCGACAGCAAGCCGAACTGACACGGGGGTTGTCGGTTGAACTGTTGTCGTTCTCTGCGCTGGAGCGGATATATCAGATTTCTACTGAGGGGCGTCATCGTGAGCATGTCACCTTCTATGCTTATGAGTTTCCGGAACAATTCACCCAAACTATTCTGGAGGTTCCGGCTTCACTGCTCCATCCTAATCTGCGGTTGACCATAGATACTCCAGAGGATTATGAATTATGCAAGTTCCTTTCCAATCAATGGAACAATGAGAAAACTGTGAGATCCGAAAAATTAATCGCCTACTTGCTTGAACATCCCGAGATCGCCCGAATCAATGCGCATATCTCGCAAAAGCCGGTGATATAAATGCATAAATACACGATAATCCGTGCAGATGCCTCGAATGAGATCGGAACCGGACATATTATGCGTTGTCTTGTACTGGCTGATGAACTGAAGCAGAATCATTTGGAAACCGTATTTGTATGCAGAAATCTTCCGGGAAACCTTTCGGATTATATCAATCAAAGAGGCTATCGTGTGTTTTCCAGGTATACCCACCCCCTTTCTCCAGATGATATGGAAAAAGATGCTTCTTATACGATTCAGGTTATACATAACATAGGAAGACTCCCCGAGTGGACTATTATAGACCATTATGCTATTGGTGAAAAATGGGAATTGTTAGTTCGTGCGCATACATGTAAAATACTTGTCATTGATGATTTGGCTAATCGTAGACATCATGCGGATATACTTCTGGATCAGAATTTGGCGGAAAATGCTGAGCTTAGATATATGGGGCTGGTACCTGAGAGTTGCAGATTATTGTTAGGCCCGTCTTACTTATTATTGAGGCCGATTTTTTTAAACGAACGTCGCAATTTAAGACAAAGAACCGGAGAAATTCGCCGGCTCTTAGTTTTTTTTGGCGGTAGTGATTCAACGAACGAGACTGAAAAAGCGCTTGATGCTTTGATTCGGCTCCGTCCGAATATAGAAGTTGATGTTATTGTTGGCCAGACATATGAATATAGGGCAGGGATACAACAAAAATGCCTGCTTCTTGGCCGTGCAAACTTGCACATACAGGTTGAGAATATGGCAAATTTTATTGCTTCTGCAGATTTTGCCTTAGGTGCGGGAGGCATTTCCATGTGGGAGCGTTGTTATTTAGGTTTGCCGTCGGCTATAACGATTGTAGCTGATAATCAGAAAGATTCAGTCTGCCTAGCTGAGCGTCTTGGTGCAGTCTGGAAAACAGGATATCATAATGAAATAAATTCGAGTCATTATGCCGATATATTATATAGGGCTATGAATTCACCGGAGCAATTAGTCCGAATGAGTAGTCGCTCATTGGATTTGGTGGGAAGCAGCCCAGAATCTATAACTAGCCGTGTGGTCGAAGTAATGATGATGGAGTAAGAAAGAGATGATTGTAACAAACGAAGATTCTTTGAGGATTTTACAACCTGATTGATGGATAGAGGAGAGTATAATGGAAGAGGACTTGAAAATTCTGAACGAAGTAAAAACGTTATATTCGAATCATGGGAATATTATGAATTATCTTAAAAAGGGCAGTGTAAATCAAGAAAATTCTACCTATCAAATCTTGATCAGTTATGATTTTCAAGCTGGAAGCTATATACAACACTATAAGGATAATAAGGAGTTACGAGATTCTTTTTGTGAAAGACTTGCTGATGTACTAAATCAATTAGGAAGCTTTTCTTCACTGATGGAAGCAGGCGTAGGGGAAGCAGTAACACTTGGCAACACTGTTTCCCGTTTGGAACTTACCCCGCAACACATTTACGGCTTTGACCTTTCTTGGTCACGAATCAAATATGCTGAAAGATTTTTGGCCGATATTGAGGTTGAGGGGATTGAACTGTTTGTTGCTGATTTATTCTGCAGCCCGTTTCTCGATAACTCGATTGATGTGGTTTACACAGTTCATTCCATTGAACCAAATGGGGGGAGAGAGCAGGAAGCGCTAAGCGAGCTGTATCGGATTGCCCGAAATTACTTAGTGCTGGTCGAGCCGGCATTTGAATTTGCGGATGGGCAGGCACAACAACGGATGCGGTCCCATGGTTATATTACTAATCTATATAGTACGGTCAAGGATCTGGGGTATCATATCTTGGAGCATCGACCTTTCGATATATCGTTGAATCCATTAAATCCTACAGGTCTTATTATTATCCAAAAAGATGGTGGCGCCGAGAATGATCCTACGGGGTCTCAAAGCCCCCTATGCTGCCCTCTCACTAAAGCGCGGATACAACGGTTGAAATCAGCGTACTATTCTCCTGAGAGCATGTTGGCTTACCCAATTCTTGACGGCATCCCATGTTTGTTGCCCCAGAACGCCATTGTCGCCACGCATTTTATGGATTTTGCCTAAGGAGATGGAGATTAAGTATGGAATTTCAAATTGGAGGCCGGCTGATTGGAAAACAGCACAAACCGTTTGTTATCGCTGAGATGTCCGGTAATCATAACCATTCACTGGAGCGAGCCCTGTCAATCGTCGAGGCTGCCGCCAGAGCGGGAGCAGATGCTGTAAAGTTGCAAACGTATACGGCCGATACGATGACACTTGACATGGATGAGGGGGACTTTTTCATAGAAGATTCGGAAAATCTGTGGAAAGGTACTTCTCTGTACAAACTCTATCAGGAGGCATATACGCCTTGGGAGTGGCATAAGACAATTTTCCAGAGGTGCGAGGAGCTTGGAATGCTTGCTTTCAGCACTCCCTTTGATGAGACTGCGGTGGACTTTCTCGAATCGCTGAATGTCCCGGCCTATAAAATAGCATCCTTTGAAAATACAGATATTCAGCTCATTCGAAAAGTTGCTTCCACAGGCAAGCCGATGATTATCTCGACCGGTATGGCTTCAATTGCGGAATTGGCTGATACGATGCAAGCTGCAAGAGAAGCTGGCGCAGGGCCCATCGTGCTGCTGAAATGTACCAGTACTTATCCGGCAGCGCCCGACAACACGAATTTATTAACAATCCCTCATATGGAACAGCTGTTCAACTGTCAGGTCGGGATATCAGACCATACGATGGGTATCGGAGTGTCCATAGCCAGTGTTGCGCTTGGAGCAACGGTGATAGAGAAGCATTTTACTCTTAATCGGGCAGATGGTGGGGTGGATTCGGCTTTCTCTATGGAACCGGCAGAGTTTGCTTCCCTGGTAGCGGAGTCAGAGCGGGCTTGGCAGGCCAAGGGGGAAATTGTTTATGGGGCCACTGACAGGGAGACTCCATCCCTTAAGTATCGCCGTTCTTTGTATATTTCTCGGGATATGAGATCAGGCGAGGAGTTTACCAAAGAGAATATCAAGGCAATTCGTCCCGGCTTAGGACTGCCAACAAAATATCTGGACCAGTTTTTGGGTAAGCGAATTGGCAGGGATGTCAGTAAAGGTACTCCGGTAACCTGGGATTTGCTGTAATATTGCTCGGAATCATTCGTATGGAAAGGGAACAAGTTTATGAAAATTCTTCTTACTGGCGGAGCCGGCTTCATCGGTCGGTGGGTGGCCAAGCGGTTGCTTGATGAAGGTCATCAGTTATGGATTTTGGACAATTTGTCGAATGGTCGCGAAGATAATCTGAAGGAGTTTCGAGAGCATCCGGGCTTCATGCAGTTTATTAATAGGTCGATTCTGGACGAAGCTTTCCTGGAGGATTTGTTTCGTCAACATGGATTCGAAATCTGCTATCACCTTGCTGCGTCAATTAACGTACAAGATTCGATCGATGATCCGAGAACTACTTTTAATAATGATACTCTTGGCACCTTTTTCATTCTGGAGCAGTGTCGCGAGCATCGCACCAGAGTTGTATTCATGAGCACCTGCATGGTATATGATCGCTGTACAGATAAAGAGGGCATAACCGAACTGCATCCCATCAAGCCCGCTTCCCCTTACGCCGGTGCCAAGGTGGCGGCCGAGAACATGGTGCTCTCCTATTATTTTGCCTATGGTCTGCCGACGGTCGTTATTCGTCCCTTTAATACGTATGGTCCGTTTCAGAAAACGGGTGGCGAAGGTGGAGTTGTTGCGATCTTTATTAACAATTATTTAAGCGGGAAAGATTTAAATATTTATGGGGAAGGTACACAGACCAGAGACCTCCTGTATGTGGAGGACTGTGCGAGATTTGTTGTGGCGGCCGGTTTCTCGGATGCGGTCAACGGAGAGATCGTCAATGCGGGACTGGGATGGGATATTTCCATTAATGATCTGGCGCTTCTCATAGCTGGTGATAAAGCACGAATCAGACATATAGAGCATATTCATCCGCAAAGTGAAATTCAGAAGCTGCTGTGTAATTCCGACAAAGCCAGACGCTTGCTCCAGTGGAAACCTGAAGTCAGTCTGGAAGAGGGAATTGCACGAACAACGGAATGGATTCGTTCCGGCGGTCTGACATAGGCCTAAGTTTGGAGAAGGAGGCAGAACATGTTCGAGAAGCCTGATTTATCGTTGCCGAAACATGTACGTACCACCATGTTGCCATATGGTCAGCAGTGGCTTGACGAACAGGATATTGAGGCCGTCACTAAAGTGCTCCGGGGGGACTTTATTACTCAGGGTCCGGCTATTATAGCTTTTGAAACGAAGATAGCCAATTATGTGAATGCGAAGTACGCTGTGGCTTTTGCCAATGGAACGGCTGCTCTTCACGGGGCCTGTTTTGCCGCCGGTATCGGTGAGGGGGATGAAGTGATTACAACACCGATTACTTTTCTGGCAAGCAGCAACTGTGTTTTGTATCAGGGTGGGACTCCTGTGTTCGCGGACATCGATATGGATACCTATAATGTCGATCCCGAACAGATCGAGTCGAAAATAACATGTCGAACAAAAGCGATTATTGCTGTTGACTTTACGGGACAGCCTGTAGAGATTGACAGAATATCCATGCTTGCACGTGACCGTGACCTTATACTCATTGAAGACGCTGCCCATTCGCTGGGAGCAAGCTACGCAGGGCGTAAGATAGGTGCTTGGGCGGACATGACGATGTTCAGCTTTCATCCCGTCAAACATGTAACCACTGGAGAAGGCGGAGTCATTGTCACTGATAATGAAGTGTTCTATCGACGGTTGTTGCTGTTTCGTAACCATGGAATGACTAAAAATCCAGAAGAGCTGACTCGCAATGACGGTCCATGGTATTACGAGATGCAGGAGCTCGGATTCAATTACCGGATGACTGATATGCAGGCAGCGCTAGGCGTCACCCAGATGGATAAGCTGGACTTCTTTGTAACTAGAAGGCGGGAAATCGCAGCTAGATACAATGAGGCATTTTCCAAGCTGGAGGGACTTGTTATTCCCGGACAGCAGTCGAGGGCGGAGTCTTCCTGGCATTTGTATATCCTACGCTGGATACCTGAGCATTTTAGCGCTGGCCGCGACGTTATTTTTAATGAACTTCGTTCTTTGAACATAGGTGTCCATGTACATTATATCCCCGTATATCTGCAACCTTATTATCAGCGAATGGGCTATCGCGACGGAATATGTCCTAATGCTGAACAGTATTATCGGACCGCAATTACAGTTCCGCTATTTCCAAAAATGACCGATCAGAATGTGAACGAGGTAGTAGATGCGATAGAAACGGTTTACCGCAAGTATCACATGCAAATTAAAGGAAGACTATTATGAAGACCTTATCCCTTGTTATGATTGCACGAAATGAAGCTGAGACATTAGCGCGATGCCTGGATAGTGTTTATTCATTGGTTGACGAAATCATTCTGGTGGATACTGGGTCCACCGATAATACTAAGGAAATAGCACGGTCATACCATGCCAAAGTGTTCGATTATACGTGGAATCAGCATTTTGCCGAAGCCCGAAACTACGCGCTGGAACAATCTACGTCAGACTGGAACCTGATCTTGGATGCGGATGAGTACATTTCAAATGAATGCGGTGAAACCATTCGCCAATTTATTAACGGCGGCAATGCAATCGGAAGGATCAAAAGAATAGATAAATTTATGGATAAGAATGGGGAAGCTTACGCACAGTGCTATATTTCCAGGATTTTCCCCAAAGGGATTGTCTATGAAGGCCGAATTCATGAACAGGTTCAATCCAATCTTTCCCGCAAGAAGCTATCTGTTGAGGTACAACATGATGGTTATTATATGAAGGTTAAATCGGATAGGAATATCCCTCTGTTGAAGCTGGAACTCGAAGCTGACCCCTCAGACCCATATTATCATTATCAAATTGCTAAGGAATATAAGGCCATTGAAAATCACAACTTAGCGTATGTTCATTTGCAAAAGGCCTATCAGCTTATTACCAGGAAGGAAATATATGCACCGAACGTTATAGTTAACTTTTTGTATGCGATCATTGCAGTGGGGAAACTCGAAGAAGGTCTGGGGTTAATTGAGAGAGAACGTGAATTTTTGCATGATTTTGCTGATTTTCATTTTGCTTCAGGCGTATATTATCTCGATCTTATACTCGGCAACACCGAAAAATATATAGGTTTACTGCCTTTGATTGAGCAAGCCTACTTACAATGTTTAGAGATTGGAGAAACCGATCGGTACGACAGTGTAATAGGTACGGGTAGTTACGCATCTCTTCATAATTTGGGTGTGTTCTATGAGGTGACCGGAAATGAAACGAAATCAAGAATCTGCTACCAAAAAGCGGCGGCTTTAAATTACCAGCCATCCATTCAGCGCTTATAATCAGAGCTTTTTGCTATTAAAGGACAGCGGTTGTAGCAGTTTCTCATTGCCACGATAAGCATCATGCTCTTTTAACTTTACCCTAACTGCCAACTCCACCCCGTATTCAATTTGTGTTTTGGAGACCTGGGAATATTCATTATTAAAAATCCTAATGCAATTTTTGTTAGAGTATGTTTCAAAGCCGATCTGTGCGGTTATGTTAAAGTATGTTCATTATTTTGACTTTGCCAGAATGGAGTTTTCCGGGACAATACCAGTTGGGAATTCTAATGCAGAAAGCATTTTCTTTTCCAATTGACAATGGGGAAGCAGCGGTGGTATAGTCAGAATTGTGAGCAAAACTCACGTTCATTTGATGATGAAGGGAATGTTTAAGCAATGGAAGGTAAAGTTAAATGGTTTAACGCAGAAAAAGGCTATGGCTTCATCGAGACTGCAGAAGGTGGCGACGTATTCGTTCACTTCTCCGCAATCCAAACCGAAGGTTTCAAAACGCTGGAAGAAGGACAATCCGTCGAGTTTGACATCGTGGAAGGCGCACGCGGACCACAAGCAGCTAACGTAATCAAATTATAATCATCCGGCACAGCCGACCTACATATACGGTAGATGGTTAGCCAATTGAGACAACGCTAGCACAAGGCTCCAGGTTATCCTGGGGTCTTTTTTGATGCTATCAGAAAAGTGTAAACCTCAAGGACTGGACGTCCTGATACTGCATGAGCAATCACCGTTTCGGCAACATCTGCGAGAGACTCCAGTAGAGGTCATTCTTAGGCTTTGACAAGCCTTTGCGGCCCATGGCGGAGGCAGCTGTAAGGAGCGGACAGGCGATTCAGGGGAGTCTGGAGAGCTGAAGGGTCGGCTTCTTTTTTGCACTTGAAAGCGTATTTACACAATTTTAAACTTTTTACATGGAGCTTACGTTTTGGTATAATGGAGGTGCAAAGGAGGAGTGCCCATGCAATTCAGCATTCGAGGTCAACAAATTGAAGTGACCGACGCTTTGAGAGAGTATGTTGATAAGAAGCTCAGCAGACTTGAGAAGTATTTCGATGCGCCCCCTACCCAGGAAGGATACGTGACGCTCAGCGTGTTACGGGGTCTTCATACGGTGGAAGTGACGATCCCGTTGGCCGGTGTCACGCTTCGGGCGGAAGTCCGCAGCGAAGATATGTATGCTTCGATCGACGGTGTAGTGGACAAGCTTGAGCGCCAAATCCGCAAGCACAAGACCAAGCTTAATCGCAAGTTCCGTCAGGAGGGAAGCCTGAAGACGCTATTTGTCGAGAACGGATCGACGGGTGCCGTCGCCGTGGAGGAACAGGATGAAGAATTGGAGGTCGTGCGCAACAAACGCTTCACCTTGAAGCCGATGGACGTGGAGGAAGCGATCTTGCAGATGAATATGGTGGGACATAATTTCTTTGTATTTTCTAACATTGACACTTCCGAGGTTAGCGTTGTGTATAAGCGCAATGACGGCAAGTACGGCTTGATTGAACAAGGCTGATTGGTGAGCCAGGCTGCCGCGATTGCTTGAGAACATCCCTCTATAGGCGAACAGACATTAACTGAAAAAATTAACCCGAGCCCTTATTCGCGTGAAGCGGATGGGGCTCTTGTGCGTATATATGTAAGTCTCGGTTACAGGCAGTTTCTGCTTGTATTGCGGCAACTCTTACAAACTGATACAATTTATGAAGCGGCCCGGACAAGCCGTGCTTTTTGAAACGTCAATTGTCTGACATATGTGATAAAATAACAATGAACGAGTCTGTTGTAGGAGCCTTCATAAATGGCTCTCATCTGCCGACTATCGCTCATTTATAGCATTCAAGAGTAACGGAAACTGTTCAACGAGAGGCATGGCAACCAAGTGTCCAGCCCAACAGAGATTGAAAGTCAATACGATTTCGTATTCAACCGTAGGGACTGCGGGGGTAGCCTGCTTATCTTCACTCATTGGGAGTGTTCAGCGCAGGAATCTCGTGGCTTTAGCCATGAGAGGTTCAGGAAGCAGCGGAATCGAACCGATACAGCGGCCCTTTCAATATTGTGAGGATGGGCTTCAGGTTCCACCATCTGTGTTGCATGAAAGGGGTTAACGATGCTAGGACTTGTTAAGAAAATATTCGGCGACACGAATGAACGCGATGTCAAACGTCTGATGAAGACGGTCGAAATTATTAATGGACTGGAGCCGGAATTTCAGGCGCTGTCCGATGATGCCTTAAGAGCCAAGACCGGGGAGTTCCGCGCCCGGATTGAACAAGGGGAGACGCTGGAGGAGCTTCTGCCGGAGGCGTTCGCAACCGTACGCGAAGCTTCGAAACGGACGCTGGGTATGCGGCATTTTGATGTCCAGCTCGTCGGGGGGATGGCGCTGCATGAAGGCAGGATCGCCGAGATGAAGACCGGCGAGGGCAAGACGCTGGTAGGCACGCTGCCCGTGTACTTGAACGCTCTGCTTGGACAAGGCGTGCATGTCGTTACGGTCAATGATTATCTGGCCCAGCGCGACAGCGCCCAAATGGGACAAATCTACAATTTCCTGGGCATGACGGTCGGGGTCAACCTGAACGGCATGAACCATGCCGATAAACAGAATGCTTACGCCTGCGATATTACGTACGGCACGAACAACGAATTCGGTTTTGACTATTTGCGCGACAATATGGTGCTCTACAAAGAGCAGATGGTGCAGCGCCCGCTCTACTTCTGTATCATCGACGAAGTGGACTCCATTCTGATCGATGAAGCGCGGACGCCGCTCATCATCTCCGGACAAGCCGAAAAGTCGACGGAGCTGTACTATGCGGCGGACCGTTTTGTAAAGAGATTGCAGCCTGAAGAGCATTACACCGTCGATATCAAGGTGAAGTCCGTCGCGCTGACGGAGAAGGGCGTGGCGCTGGCGGAGAAGGCTTTTGGCATCGAGAACCTGTATGACCACAGCCACGTTACGCTCAATCACCATATTGTGCAGGCGCTCAAGGCCAACGTCATTATGCGCCGTGATGTTGACTATGTGGTGACGGACGACGAGGTTGTCATCGTCGATGAATTCACGGGACGGCTGATGGCGGGACGCCGCTATAGCGACGGTCTGCATCAGGCGATTGAAGCGAAGGAAGAAATTCAGGTACAGAACGAGAGCATGACACTCGCCACGATTACGTTCCAGAACTACTTCCGCATGTACCGCAAGCTGGGCGGCATGACCGGTACGGCCAAGACGGAAGAAGAGGAATTCAAGAAGATTTACGGGCTGGAGGTTCTCCAGGTGCCGACGAACAAGCCGAACCGGCGCGCAGATCTGCCGGATGTCGTCTACAAGAGCGAGAACGGCAAGTTTAACGCCGTTGTTGAGGAGATTGTGGAACGGCATAAGAAGAACCAACCGGTGCTGGTCGGTACGGTATCGATTGAGAATTCCGAACGGGTGTCGGAAATGCTGAAGCGCAAGGGCGTCAAGCATCAGGTGCTGAACGCCAAGCATCATGCGGCGGAAGCGGAAATCATCTCGCATGCGGGACAACCCGGGACCGTGACGATTGCAACCAATATGGCGGGACGCGGCACGGACATTATCTTGGGTGAAGGTGTATCGGAGCTCGGCGGCCTGCATATTATTGGTACGGAGCGCCATGAATCGCGGCGGATCGACAACCAGCTTCGCGGCCGGGCGGGCCGCCAGGGCGATCCGGGCTCGACGCAGTTCTATCTGTCGCTGGGCGATGAACTGATGAAGCGTTTCGGCGCGGACAATGTGCTGAATATGATGGAGCGCCTGGGCTTCGAGGAGGACCAGCCGATCGAGAGCCGCATGATTACCCGTGCGGTAGAGTCGGCCCAGAAACGGGTCGAGGGCAACAACTTTGACATCCGTAAGGTCGTTCTCCAATATGATGATGTTATGAACCAGCAGCGTGAAATCATCTACAAGCAGCGCCGCGAAATTCTCGAATCGGATAATATCAAGGATGTTGTCGTCGAAATGATCCGACCGGTCATTGATCGGGTCGTAGAGGCGCATTGCAGCGATGATATCCCCGAGAACTGGGAATTACAGGAAGTGGCTGACTATGTGAACAGCAAGCTGCTCGATGAAGGTGCCCTTACCCGCGACGATTTGTGGGGCAAGGAAGCGGAGGAGATCGTGGAGTTCATCTTCGGGAAGGTGCTGGAGAAATACGCCGCCCGTGAAGAACGCCTTGGCTCCGAGCTCGTGCGCGAGTTCGAGAAGGTTATCGTGCTGCGCGCCGTCGACAGCAAATGGATGGATCATATTGATGCGATGGACCAGCTTCGCCAAGGGATTCACCTGCGCGCTTACGGCGGCACCGATCCGCTGCGCGAATATCAGTTTGAAGGCTTTGAGATGTTCAATGCGATGACGGCGACCATCCAGGAAGAAGTGGCGACCTACATTATGAAGGCCCACATTGAGACGAACCAGGAGCGTCAATCGGTTGTGGAAGAGAACAAAATCTCCACCAACGGCGAGCCTGCCGAGAAGCGTCCGGTAGCGGTCGAGGCGACGGTGGGGCGCAATGATCCTTGTCCTTGCGGCAGTGGCAAGAAATTCAAGAATTGCCACGGACAAAATGCCTGAGCAGGGCTTAAGCCGCCCGCTAAGGCGGTATGGCGACAACGTAGAACGGCTGGGCCGGGGAGATTCCCGTAAGCGGCTCAGCCGTTTCTTCCTGAATACATCTATCTCAAGTACAAGGTTACGGAAAGGTGCAGTGAGTCCATGATTGATCCAAGTGTAAAGCAAGACTTGCGCGAAATCGGCAAGAAATTAACCAACCTTAGGGGGTCTCTTTGACTTAGACCTCAAGCAGGAGATGATCGCCAACTTCGAGGAGAAGATGGCCGCTCCGGATTTCTGGGATGATAATGAGAAGGCGCAGAGCGTGATTGCCGAAATGAACGCCGTGAAATCCGGCGTGGACCAATACCAGAGGCTTCAGCAGGAGTATGACGACGCGCTGCTGATGGCCGAGCTCGCCGAGGAAGAAGGAGACGAGGAACTGGCTGCTGAAATCGGCTCGAATGTAGAGGCGCTGACGGGCAAGCTGGAGGAGTTCGAGCTTCAGCTCCTGCTTAATCAGCCATACGATAAGCTGAACGCCATCCTGGAGCTTCATCCGGGGGCCGGGGGGACCGAATCCCAGGACTGGGGCCAGATGCTGCTGAGAATGTACACCCGCTGGGCCGAGAAGCGCGGCTTCAAGGTAGAGGTTCTGGACTATCTGCCGGGCGATGAGGCCGGAATCAAGAGCGTGACGCTGCTGATCAAAGGCTATAACGCCTACGGCTATTTGAAGGCGGAAAAAGGCGTTCACCGTCTGGTGCGCATTTCTCCGTTCGACGCCTCGGGCCGCCGTCATACCTCCTTTGTATCCTGTGACGTCGTGCCGGAAATCAATGAGGACATCGAAATTGAGGTGCGCACCGAGGATCTGAAGATCGACACGTACCGGGCTACCGGCGCGGGCGGACAGCATATCAATACGACGGATTCGGCGGTCCGGATTACCCACCTGCCGACCGGCATAGTCGTTACCTGCCAGAATGAACGCTCCCAGATCAAGAACCGGGAGCGCGCGATGACGATGCTGCGCTCCAAGCTGTATGAGCGCAAGCTGGAAGAACAGCAGCGCGAGCTGGATGAGATTCGCGGCGAGCAGTCGGATATCGCCTGGGGCAGCCAGATCCGTTCCTACGTCTTCCACCCGTACAGCATGGTCAAGGATCACCGGACCTCGGTGGAGACGGGGAATGTGGGTGCCGTGATGGACGGTGATCTGGACGCCTTTATCGACGGTTATTTGCGCGGCCAGATCAAGACCGAGGCCGAATAACCCATGCCCAAACTAAATAGACGGGGCAGGCCGCCGCTGATTCCGCTGAACGGACCGCTCCGCCATGTTGCGGATACAACGATGATCGCAGCCGGCTCGCTTATTACCGCGCTCGCATTTAACTTGTTCATGCTGCCGAACCGGATCGCTTCCGGCGGCATATCGGGCTTGTCCGTCTTGGCGGAGGCGTGGCTTGGAGCGGAGCCGGCTTTTACGCAATGGGCGCTTAACCTTCCGCTCTTTATTCTTGGCGTGCTCATCCTGGGCCGGAACTATGGACTAAGGTCGCTGCTGGGCAGCATTGTGCTGCCGCTGTTTATTTATTTGACCAAGGACGGTCCGGTGCCGACCAATAATCCTCTGCTGGCCTCAATCTACGGCGGAATTGGCGTCGGTCTGGGTCTGGGTCTTGTGTTCCGCGGACGAGGATCGACAGGGGGCCTGACGATTCTGGCGCAGATTATCCAGAAGGTGACCGGACTCAGCTTCTCCATGTCCGTCGTGCTGCTGGACGGCACGGTAATTACGCTGGCGGCCTTCGTGCTGGGGATGGAGCAGGCGATGTATGCGCTGATCGGCCTGTTCGTGACAGGCCGGGTGATCGACGCGCTGGAAGTGGGCTTCAGCTACACCAAGGTTGCCTACATCATTTCGGATCATCCCGAGGAGATCTCCGAAGCGATTTTGCATGATCTGAACCGGGGATTAACGAAGCTGGACGCGCAAGGAGGATATACCGGCGACAGCCGCACGGTGCTGATGGTAGCGGTCGGACAGAATGAGACGACCCGTCTGAAGGCGATTGTCCGCTCGGTGGACCCCGGAGCCTTCGTTATTATCAGTGACGCGCATGAGGTGCTGGGCCAAGGATTCAAGAGAGATGCGTAGTTTTTCCTATGCCGGATAGGGGAAGCGCGCTTCTTTTTTTTCGAAAATAAGGGCGGCAGAAATGTGCACAATAAGGGGAGGCGAACCGCCGTTTCTACATCCGGCAAATGTTACATAATCGGTTGTATTTATATTAATTTGGACGTATAATAATACATACTTCTTAGGACGGCGGATAGTGGATATATCCGGTATAATAGAGAGAAAAGGCAGGAGGAACCGGAATGACGGTGGAAGGCAAGTTAAGGGCGGCAATTGTAGGATCGACAGGATATGGAGGCGTGGAGCTGATCAGGCTGCTGCAGGGTCATCCGAAGGTTGAAATTACTTCAGTGATCTCCTCGTCAAGCGCGGGAGCGCCGCTCGAAGAAGGGTTTCCGCATTTGACCGGCGTGCTAAGCCGAAATCTGGATGGGGTGGAACCGGCGGAGATCAAGGAGAGGGCGGATGTCGTGTTCACGGCGACGCCGCACGGCGTCAGCGCCGAGCTGGTTCCGCAGCTGCTGGAGGCGGGGCTTAAGGTTGTGGATCTGTCGGGCGATTTCCGGCTGAAGGACGGCAGCGAATACGAGCGCTGGTACAAGCGTCCGGCTCCCTTGGAGAGCTATCTGGAGCAGGCGGTCTACGGGCTGTGCGAGGTATTCGGGGAACGTGCAGCGGGCGCGGAGCTCATCTCTAATCCGGGCTGCTACCCGACAGCGACGCTGCTTGGTCTGATTCCGGCGGTAAAGGCGGGCTGGATCAAACCGGACAGCATCATCGTTGACGCGAAATCGGGCGTATCAGGCGCCGGGCGCGGAGTGAACCTGGGCGTTCATTATGCGGAAGTGAATGAGAACTTCAAAGCCTATAAGATCAACAAGCACCAGCATACTCCCGAAATCGAGCAGGCGCTTGCGGAGATTGCCGGAGAAGCGGTGACGGTCACGTTCACCACGCATCTCGTTCCGATGACCCGGGGGATTATGGCTACGATTTACGCTGGCATGACCGGGGATTACAGCGAGCAGGACTTTATTGAATTGTACCGCAGCTATTACGAAGGCCGATCTTTTGTTCGGGTGCGGGGTGCCGGAATTTGGCCGGCGACGAAGGAAGTCAGCGGATCGAATTACTGCGACATCGGATTTGCGGCGGACGCCCGTACGGGCCGGATCACCATTGTTTCGGTCATCGACAATCTCGTGAAAGGCGCAGCGGGGCAGGCGATTCAGAATCTCAATTTAATGATGGGATGGGAGGAAACCCTTGGGCTCGGTTACACGCCTGTGTATCCGTAAAGTCAAGTGGGAAATAAGAACATGAGCGAGAAGCTGTACACCGTCGTGGAAGGCGGAAGCATCACGACACCCAGAGGATTTACATCCGGAGGCCTGCACTGCGGCTTGAAAAAGACCGACCGCAACGATCTCGCCGCCATACTGTGCGAGGTGCCGGCGACGGCTGCGGCGGTATATACGACCAATCTGTTCCAGGCCGCTCCTCTTAAAGTCACACGCGAAAGCCTCGGCAGCGGCATTCTGCGGGCTGTAGTTGTCAACAGCGGCAATGCCAATGCCTGCACCGGAGAACAGGGTGAAGCCGATGCCTATGAGATGCGGGCGGTCGCCGCGAGTCATCTGGGCGTAAGCGAAGACGATGTGGCGGTTGCATCGACGGGCGTGATTGGCGAGCTGCTGAAGATGGACCGGGTGCGCAGCGGCCTGGCCGCTCTCCCGGAGAAGCTGTCGGGCGATGCGGACGGGGCGGAGGAATTCTGCCAGGCGATTTTGACCACTGATCTGGTAAAAAAGGAATGCTGCGTCAGGCTCAAGGTCGGGGATACGGAAGTCTTGATCGCCGGTGCGGCGAAGGGCTCGGGCATGATTCATCCGAATATGGCCACGATGCTCGGCTTTATTACAACCGATGCGGCCATCCGGCAGGAGGAGCTTCACGCCCTGCTGCGCAAGGCGACGGATACAACCTTCAATATGATTACCGTTGACGGGGATACAAGCACGAACGATATGCTCGTTGCGATGGCCAGCGGTCTGGCCGGGAGTGAAGAGCTGAACGGAGAGCATCCGGATTGGGAGGCTTTTGAAGCGGCGTTCACGCATGTGTGCCGCCATCTTGCCAAGGCGATTGCCAGAGACGGCGAAGGCGCAACCCATTTGGTCGAGGTGCAGATCAACGGAGCGGGCGATGAAGCGGCGGCTCGGGCGATTGCGAAGACGGTGGTAGGCTCCAGCCTGGTTAAATCCGCGATTTTCGGCGCGGACGCGAACTGGGGACGGATTATTGCCGCAGTAGGCAGAGCTGGCGTTCCGGTTTCGGTCGACAAGGTGGATATATCGCTCGGCACGATCGAGGTGCTGCGCCAGTCCAAGCCGGTGGCGTTTGACGAAGCGGAAGCCCTGGCCTATTTGCAGGGTGATACCACGCTGATAACAGTAGATCTGGCCGACGGCGAGGGCAGCGCCACCGCATGGGGCTGCGATCTGACATACGATTATGTGCGGATTAACGCCGCATACCGGACTTAAGCGAGGGTTCTCCGGCCAAGTTATGACCAGGATATATGAATCAGGCATAATAGTGCCTTTTATAAGGAAGGATAACGAACTCATGACGCAAAGCGACGCATATGAAACGAATAGCGCGGGCAACGAGAGAATGTTTGTGATGAAGTGCGGCGGAAGCACGCTGACCGCGCTTCCGGATTCTTTTTTCGATGAGCTTCGGCATTTGCAGGAGGACGGTGTACAGGCGATTATCGTCCACGGCGGCGGCCCGGCGATATCGGGCAATCTGTCTCGTCTCGGCATCGAGAGCAGCTTTGTGAACGGCCTGCGGGTGACAACCGAGGAGGTGCTCGACGTAGTGGAGATGACGCTGTCGGGCAGCATCAACAAGGCCATTGTGAGGCGGATTCAAGGGAGCGGCGGCAGGGCGATCGGCTTGTCCGGCGTGGATGGCAACCTTATTACTGCCGCTCCTGTGGCGAATAGCGACGAGGTGGGGCTGGTAGGCCATGTGACCGCAGTTGAGGCGGACATTATAGCCGGTATTCTGGCGCTCGGATATATTCCTGTAATCGCGCCGCTGGGCGTGGACGGCTCCGGCCAACGGTACAATATTAATGCGGATACGGCTGCGGGAGCGGTCGCCTCTTACATGAAGTCGCCGCAAATGATTGTCGTGACGGATGTTCCGGGCATTTTGACGACTGCGGAAGATGGAAGCAAGCAGGTTCTGCCGGTAGTAACGGTTGCGGAGATTGACAATATGATTGACAGCGGCGAGATTTACGGGGGCATGATTCCCAAGGTCCGGGCTGCGGTGGACTGTATCCAGGGCAGCGTGTCCGAAGTCGTCATTGTCGACGGCAAAGAGCCGGGCGTGCTGAGCCGGGTGCTGTCCGGCGAAACGATCGGTACGCGGATTGTGCGGGAGTAGTAGCGCTTTAAGGGCGTAAGGATTGTTATCAATCGGCAATGAAGCAATGAGGCGGCCAGCGGGCTGAGTCTTTTCACGGACGCCGCCAGGCGTTTCTTCTTGAGTACAAATGAACGATGAATATTACCGGCAACCGCGTCAGGCGGTGTGGGCGGGGGGAGAGTGTATGGAAATGAGCAAGCTTACGCAGGTGGAGAACCATGCTTTGAAGGAACTGCAAGCCGCAGATACGGGGGCAGGAATCAGCACGGCGGGCCAGACGGCGGCTTCCGGCAAGCTGGAGCATGTGTTTCCTTCCTATGGGAGATACGACATCAGTCTGGTCAAGGGCAAAGGAAGCTGGGTATGGGACGACAAAGGCAATAAATATCTGGATTTCACCTCCGGTCTGGCGGTAACGAGCCTTGGACATGCTCCGGAGAAGGTTGGCGAGAAATTGAAGGCCCAGATCGATACGCTGTGGCATGTATCCAACCTGTTCCACATCCCCGGACAAGACAAGGTCGCCGAACTCTTAACCGAGAATAGCTGCGCGGATCAGGTGTTCTTCTGCAACAGCGGAGCGGAATCCAATGAAGCCGCGATCAAGCTGGCTCGCCGCTATCACCAGAAGGTGAAGGGCAACGGCCGCTATGAGGTCATTACGTTCGAGCAGTCCTTCCACGGACGCACGCTGGCGACGCTGACGGCAACGGGACAGCAGAAGGTAAAAGACGGCTTCCTGCCCCTTCCGCAAGGCTTCGTCACCGTACCGCTGCATGATCTTCCCGCGCTCGAAGCGGCTATCGGGGAAAATACGGCGGCAATTATGCTGGAGATGGTGCTGGCGGAAGGCGGCGTGCTTGAGGTGCAGCAAGAGTTCCTGAACAGCGTCGTGGCGCTGTGCGAGCAGCACGGTCTCTTGCTGATCGTGGACGAGGTGCAGACGGGAATGGGCCGCACGGGCAAGCTGTTCGCGCATCAGCGTTACGGCATCGAGCCGGATATTTTCACGGTGGCGAAAGGAATAGCGAGCGGTTTCCCGGCAGGGGTCATGCTGGCGAAGGGGTATCTGCGCGAGGCGTTCACGCCGGGCAGTCATGCCTCGACATTCGGCGGCACTCCGCTGGCGACGGCTGCCATGGCGGG
>NZ_ASSC01000543.1 GCF_000520735.1 Paenibacillus forsythiae T98 | reverse complement strand
GGGTCTACCGCGCCGACCTTGATGATCGAGCCTTCCGGAGCGAGGTTGCCGTACAGAACGGACAATCCGCCGACCGGTGAATAAGGGTTGTCCAGCGTATGGATAACGCTCGTATCCTGAATTTCCTGTCCGCTGACATTCTCGGCCAGCGTCTTGCCGCTGACGGTCATGCACTCGCCAAACAGCGTACCCGGCTTCTTCATTAGCTCGTTCAGCACGGCGCTGACGCCGCCCGCCCGGTCCACATCTTCAATGAAGATATCCGAGGCCGGAGCCAGCTTGGCCAGGTACGGCACGCGGTTGGCTACTTCGTTGATCCGCTCCAGCGGGTATTCAATGCCGGCTTCCTGCGCCAGCGCGAGAGTATGCAGCACTGTGTTGGTCGAGCCGCCCATGGCCATATCAAGGGCGAACGCGTTATCAATCGACTCTTTGGTCACGATATCGCGCGGCTTCAGGTCCAGCTTGATCAGCTCCATCAGTTGCTTGGCGGACTTGCGCACAAATTCCTTGCGTTCTTCCGCAACGGCAAGAATCGTGCCGTTGCCCGGCAGGGCAAGGCCCAGCGCTTCGGCCAGACAGTTCATGGAATTGGCGGTGAACATGCCGGAACAGGAGCCGCAGGTCGGACAGCCGTATTGTTCCAGCTCAAGCAGCTCGGCGTCGTTGATCTTGCCGACCTGATGGGCGCCTACGCCTTCAAATACGGAAGTCAGCGACAGCTTGCGGCCTTTGCTGTCGACCCCGGCCTTCATCGGACCGCCGCTGACGAAGATGGTCGGGATGTTGACGCGCAGTGCGCCCATCATCATGCCCGGCGTAATCTTGTCGCAGTTCGGGATGCAGACCATGCCGTCGAACCAGTGCGCGGATACGACCGTTTCGAGGGAGTCGGCGATAATCTCGCGGCTGGGCAGCGAGTAGCGCATGCCGATATGTCCCATCGCGATGCCGTCGTCAACGCCGATGGTATTGAATTCGAAAGGAACGCCGCCCGCTTCGCGGATCGCTTCCTTGACGATTTTGCCAAATTCCTGAAGATGCACATGACCCGGCACGATATCAATGTAGGAGTTGCAGACTGCGATAAACGGTTTGCCGAAATCCTCATCCTTAACTCCGGCCGCCCGCAGCAGACTGCGGTGCGGAGCCCGGTCGAAGCCCTTTGTGATCATGTCTGAACGCATTTTCTTGGCTGCCATACTAAATAGTTCCCCCTTATTATTCGATTGCAATTCCAATATTTTGCCGCATTAACGCGCTGCTCTCTGAAGAGCCGCGAAGCCGCGGTTTATAGAAAGAACAGGGTCCAGCTCTGGGAAAGAGGGTGGTCGACGCCGTTTCTATAAAAATAGTCTCCAAAAAAGACTCTGGGCAGTTTTTTTCCTATTAATAGAGTCTACCATAAAGAGCCGTTTTTTTCTACCGGGCGATGTTAAGTTTATCACAAACAGGCGCATGAAGTCACTAGGGATCAGGCCGGGCGCGGCAAGTGCCGAAGGTTGTTTGCGTGTATCGATTCCTCTATAATTTTCCTTAGATTCAAGCAGAGTGCGCGATATGCCCGGGAGTGGACAACTTGATAAAAAAACGAACGAAGCGCGGCTTTATTATATTATTGGCGCTTGTCGCGGCCGCGGCGCTGGCTCTTCGGTTCTACTTAAAGCCTTACGCCCCGGAAGGCCGGGCCGAAACGGCCCTTGTCTCCGGCGGGGGAATCCTCGTGGAGCGCAACGCCAACTGGATTTCCTTCGAGCCTTCCGCAAAGGGCGGGACAGGCATCATATTCTATCCGGGAGGTCTGGTCGAGGCCGAAGCCTATGCGCCGCTGGCCAGACGGCTGGCCTCGGCCGGACATTCCGTCTATATCGCCCGCATGCCGCTCAATCTCGCGGTAACCCGGAGCGACGCGGCGGAGGACATTATCCGTGTGCATCCGAAGCTGTCTTTTGTGCTGGGTGGCCATTCTATGGGAGGCGTGATGGCTTCGCGCTTCGCCGCCAGGCATCCGGACAAATTGACCGGCGTCTTCTTCCTTGCCTCTTATCCGGACGAGAAAGGGAGTCTGAAAGCATCGACACTTGCGGCGCTGTCGGTGCTGGGCACCGAGGACAAGGTGCTCGACAGAAAGAAATACCGTGAAGGCAGAGCTTATCTGCCGGACAACACGGTATATTACTCGCTTGAAGGAGGCAACCATGCCCAGTTCGGGAGCTACGGACCGCAGAAGGGAGACGGAAAGGCAACGATTTCCGAGGAACGGCAGCAGGCCGAAACGGTGCGTGCGCTGCTGGATTGGATGAACAATCTGCGCTAGTCCCGGAGGGATAAGACGGCTCTGTAGCCGCCTGGTTCTGTGCGGACCGACGGCAGATTGAAAGTACATAAGGACGGAGGGGAGAAGCGCAAGTGCCTGTATTGCATGTCAACGGCATCTCGGTGCCCTGCACTGCCATCCTGTTCGACAAGGACGGCACGCTGCTTGATCTGATGGAAATGTGGGGAACATGGGCGGAGTCCGTGCTCCGGGACATGGAGACGCAAATGGCGCTGATCGGCGCGGGCTTTACGGGCGGCAAGAACCTGCTGCTCGGCACCGTGCAGGATGCGAAA
>NZ_ASSC01000542.1 GCF_000520735.1 Paenibacillus forsythiae T98 | reverse complement strand
AGAATCTCCTTCCTCTAAGCCTAAGCGTAGGGAGGGGAGTGTTCAATATCGTGCATTTAACCTTAGTGACGTTACTACAGGAACTCTTTCGGCTACGGCACAAGACTATTATACTCCCCATGCATCATATAGTGATTTTATTTCCATTAATGTTCAATAATTTTCTTTTATAGTAAAATATAGAATCTAATTTGCCGATAACAGGAACAATGCTAGATTTAAAAGGAGGTTTTATCATTGTCAATTAGCGCAAAGGTCAACGGGCAATTCACGCCTGAATTCGCGGCTTATACTCATCTGGCCTTGGCAAACCGCATTCAAAACCAGGTCCGCGGTATTAGTAGTGGCACGAAGACCAATTCCATGAACTTCAAACAATTCATGGAGGCTATTCAAAAAGATCAGGAAGTTAATCACAGTTACGTTCGACACGTATCTGCCGATGAAGAAGCCAATAATCGTGTTTATGGGCGGAACAACGGTGTGAATGAGTTTGCGAATCAGCGGTTTGCAACCATCGAAAAGGCATATGAATTAGGATTGGTAGATCGCAGCGGTATTTTGATGGCCTCCTTTCATACAGAGGCTTGAAAGCATCCCGCATTAAAAAATTCTGTGCAGATGCTGCTTCAGTCCTTAAGTATACAGAGGAGGATAACAATTTCCATCTGATACAAAATAACCCCGAACAATCTATGTCTCTCCGATTGTTCCGGGTTATTTTTTATTCGGTACCCAGCCAAGTTACCAGAAACAAATAACAAAAGGTATCTTTTACAAACCCGAATCATTTACGTGAATGCCTCGGGTTTTTCTTTATCCATTTCACCCAAAGGGTCACTTGTTTTAGAAAAGTCTGAGAGACACTCCACCTTTAACACCCCCTCTATCTGGTCGATCTAATATTACGAAAAGCATTGCCTATCAAGGACAAGACGCTTATTCTGTTATGGGAAGGTTTTACAATGCCCGCGCTGCTCCAATATGAAACATTGGGCCGGCGTTTCGCGTATTAAAGGTACAATCGAAACATGAAGGGAAGGATATGCTCTTGGATACTGGAATGAGCGTTGTTCTATATGAAAAAATGCCGGACGGCTCGCTGAATGCGATCGAGGAGCGCGTGTGGAGCGCCAACATGATCGCCTCGCTGGAGCATGCCAATTATTTGGTAGTCGGGGGCCGCGAATTCGAGACGGTGGAGGGCAGGCTGAATCTGGACGAAGGCAAGCTTGAGCTGCTGCTTGTTCCGATGCGTACCGAATAGGCAGAAGACTTTTAATCAAGGGAGGCACCCGTTTTGGGCAGAGAAGAAGAAACTCGAAATCAATCACTGGGGGACAAAGGGATCGACCTGAGCGGCAAGCCGGTCCGCGTGCTGTCAACCTCGCTGGGCGTCGCCCTGCTGGCTAATGCGCTGTTTATACCCGGCGCTTCA
>NZ_ASSC01000541.1 GCF_000520735.1 Paenibacillus forsythiae T98 | reverse complement strand
ATTTCAGGAGACAGCGGCTGATCCGTATCGGCGAGTCCGATTCGGCTGCGTCTCCAATTTACGTACTGCAGAATGCTCAAAGCACCCAGTACAACGAGATTCTCCCGGACGAGCGCAAGTCCAAGCGCAGCGGTGCCCAGAATCAGATCGGGACTGAGCTTACCCTGTCCGGTGAGACGAGAAAAGCCCCTGCGCAAAAAAGGGTATCCCGTAATGGCGGCGACCAGCCCTGACATGTAGAAGGGAACCGGGCTGGCCGATAGTGCCGACTTGCCGGATATCAACTGCTTGGTTCCAAGCGCCAGAAGTCCGCCCATTGCAATCGCAAGCG
>NZ_ASSC01000540.1 GCF_000520735.1 Paenibacillus forsythiae T98 | reverse complement strand
CCAATAGCGGCGGTGTGACAGCCGACCCGTCAGAGGTATGGAATAGCGGAGGGAATGTATTTGCCAGCGTGGACAGCTCCGGCGACAGCTCCGCAGTGGCCGCCGCGAAGAAATGGTATTATGTGCAGCTGCCCGGCGGCGCAGGCGGCTATGTCCGGGAGGACAATGTAAAATTGACGGGAGATAAGACCGCCGCCGGCCTGGATTTGCTGACGGCGACGACGAGAGACGTCAATGTACGGGCTCTTCCTGTGATTGACAACAGTGTAAGTCCTGTTGGAAAGCTGAATCCGGGAGAATATGCGGTTGTGCTGGACAAGGTTCTGGAGTCGGGAAGCTACAGCTGGATTAAAGGACCTTTTACATCCGCCGAGCTTCTAAAGAGTCTGCAAGGGAAGACGGGCGTTACTCTTCCGTCATCCATTATCAGCCTTCAGGTGGCTGAACGCGGTCCGTCGGGCCGGGCGGTTCTGGTCAAGGCCAACGGCAATGCCCTGAGTGTGAAGTATCCGGATTTGTACCGTTCCGCATTGGGCGGGCTGCCCAGCACTTTGTTTGATATTGTGCCATCGGGCAGTTATACTGTACTAGGCGCCGACGGCAAGACCGCATCGGTAAGCTCCTCACAGCAGGGGGGAGTGCTGTCAGCCTCAGGGATGGTAACGGGAGGCGGCAGCGGAACCGTTGTTATGAACGGGGATAGCCAGGCGAGGGTGATTGACGCCAGCCCGGGCTTTCTCTTCATTGGCTGGGGTTACGGCCATGGACTCGGCATGTCTCAGTGGGGAGTAAAGGGAATGGCAGACCAAGAGTATGATTACCAGAAGATTTTGCAACACTATTTTCAGAATGTCACTATAGTTAAGGAATGACAAGCAATGAATGTGGATTTGTATGATTTCCATTTGCCGGAGGAATTGATTGCCCAGACTCCGCTTCCCGACCGCAGCGCATCCAGGCTGCTTACGTTGGACAAGCGAAGCGGCAGAACGGAACATCGGCATTTTACCGATATGATCGACGAACTGCAGCCCGGGGACACGCTTGTACTCAATGATACAAGAGTGATTCCGGCACGGCTCTTCGGCATCAAAGCAGACACCGGGGCCAAGGCCGAGGTGCTCCTGCTCAAGAGCCTTGGCGAAGACCGGTGGGAAGCGCTGGTGAAGCCAGGGAAAAAGCTTAAGACCGGTGCCGTTATATCTTTTGGTGAGGAGCTTCGGGCCGTTATCGAGGAAGAAAGCGACATGGGCGGGCGAACGCTGCGGTTCATGTACGAAGGGATATTTCAGGAGATTTTGGACAGACTCGGTACAATGCCGCTTCCGCCGTACATTAAGGAGAAGCTCGACGACCGGGAACGGTATCAAACCGTGTACGCCCGCCACGAAGGGTCGGCAGCGGCCCCGACGGCCGGTCTGCATTTTACAGAGGACCTGCTGAAGCGCATTCAGGATAAAGGGGTGCGGTTAGCCTATATTACCCTTCATGTCGGACTGGGCACCTTTCGGCCAATGTCTGTCGAAACGGTGGAAGAGCATGTCATGCATGCGGAGCATTTTATTCTACCCCAGGAGACGGCGGATATATTAAATGAAGCCAGGGCGAAGGGAAGCCGGATTGTGGCCGTCGGGACGACCTCTTGCCGTACACTGGAGACCGTTGGCGGCATGTTCGGCGCTGGTCCGCTTGAGGCATGCAGCGGCTGGACGGATATTTTTATTTATCCGGGCTATGAGTTCAAGCTGGTGGACGCCCTGATTACGAATTTTCATCTGCCGAAATCGACGCTGGTTATGCTGGTCAGCGCCCTGGCGGGCAGGGAGCATATTCTTGCAGCCTATCAAGAGGCTGTTGAGCAGAACTACCGTTTCTTCAGTTTCGGCGACGCAATGTTCATTTACTAAGTATGAGGATGGTTAAGCATATGGCAGCAATTACTTACGAGCACATCAAGACCTGCAAGCAATCCGGAGCCCGGCTGGGAAGGGTTCACACTCCCCACGGGGTTATTGAAACGCCGACTTTTATGCCGGTTGGCACCCAGGCAACGGTCAAGATGATGAGTCCCGAAGAACTGAAGGACATGGACGCCCAGATTATTCTGAGCAACACCTACCATCTGTTTCTTCGTCCGGGACATGATATCGTCCGTGAAGCCGGAGGCTTGCACAAATTTATGAATTGGGACCGCCCGATCCTTACGGACAGCGGCGGTTTTCAGGTATTCTCGCTAAGCGAGATGCGCAAAATTACGGAGGAGGGCGTGCATTTCCGTTCCCATCTGAACGGGGACAAGAAGTTTCTGTCGCCGGAGGTGGCGATGGAGGTGCAGAATGCGCTTGGTTCCGACATCATGATGGCTTTTGACGAATGCCCGCCTTACCCGGCTGAATATGATTATGTGAAGAAATCGCTGGAACGGACAACCCGCTGGGCGGAGCGATGCCTGAAGAGCCATGCCCGTCCTCACGATCAAGGCCTGTTCGCCATTGTGCAGGGAGGCATGTTCGAAGATCTCCGCAGGCAGAGCGCTGCCGAGTTGACTTCCATGGATTTCCCGGGGTATGCTATTGGAGGACTCAGTGTCGGAGAGTCCAAGCAGCTTATGTATGAGGTGCTGGATTATACCGTTCCGTTGCTGCCGCAGAACAAGCCGCGCTACCTGATGGGCGTCGGTTCTCCTGATGCGCTCCTGGAAGGCGCAATCCGGGGTGTGGACATGTTCGATTGCGTGCTGCCGACCCGTATTGCCCGCAATGGCACGACGATGACCAGCCAGGGAAGACTCGTTGTCCGAAATGCGCAGTATGCCCGTGATTTTGGGCCGCTTGATCCGGAATGCGGTTGTTATACCTGCCGCAATTATTCGCGTGCTTATTTGCGTCATTTGATCAAGAGCGACGAGACCTTCGGACTTCGGTTGACAACCTACCATAATTTGTACTTCCTGTTGGATCTGATGCGTAAGGTGCGTAAAGCCATCATGGAAGACCGGCTGCTGGATTTTCGCGATGAGTTTTTCGCGCAATACGGTTTAAATGATAATTCAAGAGGTTTTTAAGTGCTGAATTATGCTTTATGACGATTGGAAAGGGGGGTGAAATATATGTTGTTTCAATACGCTGCGGCAACGGGAGGCAACACTGCAGACATTTGGACGCTTGTTGGGCCGTTTATCCTTATGTTTGTCGTGTTTTACTTCCTGTTGATCCGTCCTCAGCAGAAGAAGACCAAGACGCGTAATACCATGCTCAGAGCCTTGAAAAAAGGCGATAAGGTGGTTACGATCGGCGGACTGCACGGTACGATCCTGGAGATTTCCGACGATGTTGTGGTTCTCCGGGTGAATGATGTGACGAAGCTGACCTTTGACCGGGGATCGATCAGCCATTCTGTTACAACGGAAGCGGATTCAAAGTAAGACGATCGGATACCTCTTTAACCTAGCGGCATGCTTTCCATAAAAGGGAAGCATGCCGCTTTTATTTTCAGCCGATTCTCCTTAGCTTTCAGGGATGGTTCTGCTGAGGAAAAAGCCATTATGCCAGTAAAAGAAATTCAGCAGAAGCAGAACGGCCGCGTAGACATAAACACCGAAGGGGAACAGACTGGCTGCATAGTGCATACCGGCAAAGACAGCCAAAATGAAAATAGCGGGCAGCGTCTTGCCCATCCCGGTCTGCCGCAAGTTCCCGAAGGATTCGGAAAAAGGAAGCCCTCCGCCGTTCATTCGATAGATGATTGCTGTATACAAGGTGATTACCAGCATTACGGCAATCAGATCGGGCAAAATCCGGGGGCCGAAGATAAGAATAAAGATAATGCCGTTAAGCAGAAACAGCGGCAGAAACAGCTTGGTGATCGCAGCTTTCAATGCGCCTTTATGAATGGCGCTCATGTCCTTCAAGGGAAGGGTGCCGTAAATATAAGAACCTTTATAGTTGCCCGAATAGCGCAGCAGTCCAACAGCGGAAGGCATGAGCATAGCCGTAAAATAAATGAACAGATACAGCGAGCTCCGGGAAAGGTCGGCCCAGGACGAATCGGAAAGAGAGTTCAGGATGAAAATATAAGGGAAGATCACGGCGAGTCCAAGCACGGGGTATACTTTAAGCTTGAATTCTCTTTCCCTGGACATCATTCGCGCCGCAAAACCATAAAAGACGGCTTCATCGCGAGTACGGCAGATCAAACGGGCAAGGGACAGATGAAGCCCCCGATTTTTCCGTTCTTCAAATTTTCCGCTGTCGGCCATTTTTTGCAAGTACCGCTCAAAGGAATTGCCGAACCGGAGATAGACGACCGCGCATAGCAACGGAACCATTATAGACAGGGCGGACAGGATGAGAACCGAAAAGCTGGAATTGCCGTGGAGCAGCCACTCGAAAGGGGCGGCGAACCAGAACGGGGGCAGCAGAAAATGCCACCATGCAACCGTAAAGCTTACGTTAATATTAATGATATCCACTACACGAAACATAATTTGATAGCCGATCGTGAGCGCCACCGACAGCCCGATTTGTACATAGTTGATTACATCCTTAAGCTTCTCGCCGTCAAAAAATTTCAACACCAGCAAATATACGAGGGCGGTGGCGACCACAACGAAGATATTGACAGCGATTAATTCAAACAGGAACAGTAAAAAGAACGGCAGTCCATGCCGGAACAGCGACACAATCAGCGGAACAATCGTGAGCGATGCGGCTAACGTCACGATATAGCTGAGGATATGTACGGTTTTGGCGGCAGCGAGCGTTCGCGCATCCACAGGTTTGGTATGCAGGATATGCCTGTCTTTCAGATCAAGCAGTACAGAGGAGAAATCGGATACCATTGTGGTAGTCAGAAGGAACAGGATAATACTGAATACGATTCCCGCCTGAAGCATATAGTTGTCCCCGAGCAACAAAAAAGGCGTTATGCCGATTGCCCCAATCAGCGCGTACATCCACAGGGATTTGATGGATAACGAAGAGGACGGCTTGGTGTACGTCTGTTTCAATACGGCGCCTTTGCGTATATACTCCGGTTTGTTGCTGCCGGAAGACTTGCCGAACACAGTGGATGCTCTCCTTTGGTCCATCGTGAGCTTGACTTGCAGAATCCGCCGAAGCATATCGTAATCAACGCCTGCTTTTACAAATAACGGCTTTGCCCTGTCCAACAATTTCAGCGTTAAAAATTCCTTCACGTGCTTACCCCTCTTTCACTATGGACACGAACGAATCCGCGATTTCTTCATGGTCGCTAAAGCCTGTGAGTTGATTGAAAATCTGTTCTAGCGTGCCTTCCTGACTCTTCGTCCGCAGGTCTTCAAAGCTGCCATCCGCTACGATTTGCCCGCCGTTAATCAGGACGATGCGGCTGCTTATTTTTTCAACGACATCCATAATATGCGATGAATAAAAAATAGTCTTGCCCTGCGCGGCAAGGCGGGCCATAATCTCCTTCACAATCATCACGCTATTGGCGTCAAGTCCGCTAAGCGGTTCGTCCAGGAACAGAAGATCAGGATTATGCAGCAGGCTGGAAATCAGCAGGATTTTTTGCTTCATGCCCTTGGAATAAGAGGAGATTCTGGAATCGAAGGCTTTGTCCAGCCCGAACAGCCCGGCGAGGCGCATCGCTTTATTTTCCGCAGCTCCCGCTTCCATGCCGTATAATTCACCCATGAACATTAAATATTCCCTGGCGGTCAGAACATCATATAGGTCTGCGGTTTCCGGCACATAGCCGATCCGCCTCTTGTAATTCGTTCCTTCTTCCGCGATGTTGGTGCCAAACAGCTTCACGGTGCCCCGATACCCCTGAACAAGGCCGAGCATAATCTTGACGGTGGTGCTTTTGCCCGCTCCGTTGGGACCGATATAACCGATAATTTGTCCGGGTCCCGCCTTCAAATCAATTCCGCGGAGTACATAGTTGCCGCCATAATCCATCCATAGGTCCGAAATGGACAGTACCGATTCTAGTGGGTTCATTTGGTTCATCATCCTTTTATCAAATTCACTCTATTGTACCCCGCCTCACTCTGTTCCACAATATGGAAGTCGGCCGGATTGTAGGGCTACCTTAAGCGCAGCATGCATAAATGCTCAAAAAAAGAAGAAGCCTCAAGATGAGACTTCTTCAATAAATGTGTAAGTATCGTACAAGCCCCGGGAGGGTTCATGCTGAATCGCGGCCATGCCGGGCAATATTCCCGTCTATCGCATCGGAGTAGCTTCGCTTCCAACCCGCAGTCGGGCCTCGTTCTCGCGAAGCGTAAGCTTGGCCAGTTGTATGCTGAGCGAGGAGGAGAGAATAGCCAGCAAAGTGCCGCCGATCATATCGGTAAGCCAGTGAATGCCAAGATAGAAAATGCCGAAAATAATAACTGCGGCCGAGATCGCCGTGACCGTCATCCAGCGCCGGTTGCCCGATCTTAGCGCCAGCAGCGCTGTTGTCAGGGAAATGGAGGTATGCAGGCTTGGGAAGCAGTTGTTAAGTCCGGACAATGCCCGGTACTCCTGTTCAAATTTCGGAAATACATCCAGCATGACGAACCGGACGCCCGCCGGAGCATAGGACCATACCTCGTTCACCGGGAAATACAGATAGAAGGGAATGGCAATCGCGTAATTCAGGATTACGGCGTAACAGGTTGCATAGACCATCAGCCGGTTCTTGTCCGCCAGATACACGCCAATTGAAGCGGCCAGCGCGGATTGCAGCATGAACACATAGAAGAACACGATAATCGGGGTCAGCCACGGCGCATAGAACAGATGCTGCACGCCCTGAACGAAATGCCCTTCGATTCCGTACACAAAGCCGGTAAAATCGGAAGTGAGATGCAGACTCTTCTCGATTTGCAGCTCATACTTGTTAAGAGCCAGCACTCCGGACATTGCGGCGATCAGCAGCACCAATTTATAGGATCGCAATAGCTCTTTGATGAGGTAAACAACCGGCTTGAACGGATTTCGGCGGGTTACAAGGCCAATGAGAACAAAAACGATTACTACGGTGAACCAGGCAATGGTATTCATAGAATGATAAAGCAAAGCGTTCGAAGCCTCCTTGAATGTGGGGAACAACAATTGGATGAAGACAGTGTATCACATTTTGGGAAGCGGCGTTTTAATTTTTTAGAATAGAATCATCAGGCTTTCTGGAAATTAACGCCAATCATGCCGCCAAGCGCGCCGATGAATGCCGCAGCCGCAATCCACACCAGGTCGACCGGTTTGAGCGGGCTGTCCAGAGCCAGAAATCCGATGATCAGCACAATAATTCCGTAAAAAGCCCCGGTAAGACTTCCCTGGTACCATCCCTTGCGGAGCGCCCGCTTGCCCGCCGTCCAACCGCCGAGGGCGACAGCCAGTCCATGTACGACATAGGTGTACAGCGAGAGATCCTGTTCGCTCAGACTGCTTCCCCAGAGCAGCAGCGAGAGAATGAACGCTCCCAGCAGCATCCACAGAAAAGCGCGGCACAGGCCGGACAGGACGGGGCTCCCGATCTTCAGCGAGAACAGTTTCCGTAGCAAATGCATGGATTAACCTCCTCTTGTTCCAAGTGCAAAGCCAGTTACTTCATACTATGAAACGGCTTGCCCCAATAGTACATGAAAGCCCCTGCGGGGATTTACCAGTAATTGATCGCGGGCTTCCCGAATGTTACATAGGCTGCGCGGTCAGAATAGGGTTACACTGTTCCGTCCGGCGCTTGGGCGGTGCCAGGAGGACCCGGAAAAGGAGAGCGAAGCAATATGTTGCAGCATATCGGCGCACATTTCTTTATGACTCTGCTGATGTATTTCTTCATCTTCCTGAGCTTGCGCATCATGGGTAAAAGGGAGATTGGAAAGCTGTCGGTGTTCGACCTTACAATCTCTATTCTGATTGCTGAAATTGCCGTGTTCGCCATTGATGATATCAAGCGTCCATTGTATACCAGTATTGTTCCGATGGGTACACTTGTTTTGCTTCAGGTGGCGCTGGCCCAGTTCAGCCTGAAGAGCCGCAAGCTGAGATTGTTCATGGACGGCAAGCCAAGTATTCTGATTTCGGACGGCAAAATCCAGCGCAAGGAAATGCGCAAGCTGAGATATAATATCGATGATCTGCTCCTGCAGCTAAGAGGGCAAAATATTACCAGTCCGGCGGATGTCGAATTCGCGATACTGGAGCCGACCGGACAGCTGACTGTGATCGAGAAAAGCGATAGCGTCTCTTCCTCCAACCGTTCCGGCAACAGCAGTTCCCGTAACAGCATTTCAGGCAGCAGCGGCTGCTTGGGAGACAGAGGGTTCGGCCAGGATTTTCCCAAAGACAAAATCCGGTATGAAGGGCTGCCGGTACCGCTGATTATGGACGGCAAGGTACAAGACGACAATCTGGAAATGATCGGGAAAACACGGTTTTGGCTGAGAAATGAGATCCGGCAACAAGGTGTCTCCGATTTCCGCGATGTATTTCTCTGTTCCATTGACCATAAGGGCAAGCTGTATGTGGACCCCCTCCGCCCGAAGTAGCTACAGCCAGCGGCCGATGAGCGGAAGCCGTTCAAGATCGCGCCGTGAAAATAATCCTGTCAGCAGCGAAATACCGAAATATAGCGCCATGCCGAGTGCGGAGGCGAGCAGAAACCGCGCCCATTGCGCCTCGGCTATCGGAATGTGAGTGTATACATACTTTACGCCGGCGCCCGTAATGATCATTCCCGCGCCTGTCTTGACAAGATCGCTCAGCTTGAGACGGAGAGAGATCAATCTGACAACGCTGAATCCGTGCAGCAGAGTGACCAGAATACTGTTAACGATGATGGCGATCAAGGCGCCGTTGATCCCGTATTCGGGCCTGGATGCCAGCAGCAGGATCAGCAGGATTTTGACAATCGCTCCGGCCAGCGTATTGAATAATGCCGTTCCCGGCCGTTCCATGGCTTGCAGCACCGCCTGGAGCGGAGCTTGTACGTACAGAAACAGGGCGAACGGCGCCATCATCCTCAGCATCGGCGCTGTGTCTGCGTTGCCGTACAGCAGGCTGCACAGCGGGGAGGCGAGCACGTACATCAGCACGGCGAACGGTGCGCCCGTAACCATGGCTAGGCGCAGCGCCTGATGAACCCGTTTATGGATCGCTTCGAGATCGCCGCGGGCCGAGGCTTCGGACAGCGAAGGCACCAGCGAGACGGCGAGTGCGCTGGTGAGCGCGCCCGGCAGTAAGAGCAGCGGGATAACCATCCCCTGAAGGGAGCCGTACTGGGCGGTTGCCAGCGAAGTGGCAATGCCTGCCATGGCAAGGCTTCGGGCGGTAATAATCGATTCCAGCAAATAGGAGAACGAGCCGACGAGTCTTCCGGCGGTTACCGGAACGGAAATGCCGAGCAGGCGCCTCCATATTCCGCTGCTGTGGACAGCATTTCCGTCACCCGGAGGCTGATCCGCCGGATTAACCGGACCGCTGTTGTCGGGGCCAGGCTGCGGTTTGTCCTTTTTTTCACCGAAATGGTACTTGATCAGCAGCACGAGCATCCCGGAAATTTCACCTGCGGTCACCCCCAGCATCGCCCCTGCCGCAGCAAACGCAATCCCCTTGGGGAGCAGCTGCCAAGAGAACCACAGCATGAAAATGATGCGCGTTACCGTTTCCAGAACGGAAGACAGCGCGGAGGGGATCATATTTTGCAGACCTTGAAAATAACCCCGGTATACGGCGGACACAGCGACAATGGTCAGCATCGGGGTCATGGCGATGAACGTGTAATATACGCGGCTGTCTGTCAGAATGGCGGTGGATACCCAGGAAGCACCCGCAAGGGCGACTCCCGTGAACAGGATGCCAAGCGAGATGCTCAGCGCCAGCGCGGTATGCAGGATGCGCCGGGACTGCTCGGGCTGATTCCTGCCTTCTGCTTCCGCCACCATTTTGGCGACGGAGAGCGGAATTCCGCCGGTAATGACGGTTACAAGCACTAAAAAGAACGGATATCCGAGCTGATACAAGCCGACGCCCTCGGCTCCGATTACACGCGGCAGGATGATGCGCGGTATGAAGCCCAGCATCCGGTTGACCACACCCGCTGCGAGCAGGATCAGCGTTCCATAGATAAAGCTTTGCCTCTTCGGTTTCCTCAAACGGCATTCCTTCTTCCCGGGGTAAAATATATCGCCGAAGTTGTCCTTCTACATGGATATGCCGTATGTGATCGGACATGACTGCCGTTGCCGCATAACATTTTGGGCATAAAGAAGGAAAGCGGCAAATAAGGTCGAATACTACACCAAGCAAGGTTTATGGAGAGGATTCACAAGACGGCGGGAGGTGCCAACACGTGGAATCGGAGCACAATAATCAAGAGATGCTGGACAAGGATATCGAGGCCATGTGCCGCAGCAAGGCGGAGGAATTCCGGCTTCTCGGGTATGAATACGTCACCGCCAAGGATGTCTGGGAGTGTGTCAGCCGAAATTACGCCAAGGAAGGAAAGCCGCAGCTCCATAGGATCGTGAATGATATCTATTCTTTGAAAGTGACAACCTACATGAATTACTTGACCATTTCCGCCTATAAAGGACTAATTTAAAGGGAGACAACTTCATAGCTTCTTTCGGAAGCGGGAGGCTTGCCGCACGGTCTGATCAGCGGCTTGGGCCGGCCGTTTCTTTTTTTTGATAAAAAATGAGCGCAATCCGGAAATCTGCTCGCGACAGGAGGAAGGCTGAGGCGCCTGCTGTTAAAGTTTGCTTGAATTGACGCTTATTTGGCGCGTCGCTATAATAGGAATATTGAGTTTAAGAAAGGGGAACTAGCAAGAGCATGAAAAGACTTCTGAGCTTTATCATTACCGTGCTGGTCTTGGCGGCCGTTATGGCGGTGTCGACTCCGGGGCTGCTGGACAGAGTGCGGTTGGGTCTTGACCTGAAAGGCGGCTTCGAAATTCTGTACCAAGCCCAGCCTTCCGAGCAAGGCCAGGAGCTGACCCGGGCTTCTCTGCTGCAGACCGCCGCAAGCCTGGAGAAACGGGCCAATGTCCTGGGAACAAGCGAACCCGAAGTGACCACCGAAGGAACGGATCGCATCCGTCTGAAAATCGCCGGTGTTACCGATGAAGCTGAGGTTCGTAAGAAGATGAAGGAACCCGCAGTGCTTACCTTCCGCAGCGCCGCCCCAGGCGACCCCGAAGGAACGTACAGCAAGATCGAACTGGTAGGCAGCGACTTTGTCGAGAACGCCGCGACTATCGGCCGCGACAACCTGAATCAGATCGAAATCAGCATCAAGGTTAAAGATAAACAGAAATTTGCGGAAATCACGAAGCGTCTGCTCGGTCAGAAACTCGCGATTTTCCTGGATGAGACGCCGCTCTCCGATCCCATTGTTAACGCTGTGCTGACGGATGGAACGGCGTCGATTTCCGGCAATTATACGATTGAAAGTGCCCGCGAGCTGGCCGATACGATCAATCTCGGGGCTCTGCCGCTGAAGCTGACGGAGAAATACTCCCAAAGCGTCGGCGCTACCCTTGGGAAGCAGTCCCTGGATCAGACCGTGAGAGCGGGCCTGATTGGCTCGGTGTTTATTCTGATCTTTATGATCGGCATGTACCGTATTCCCGGTCTGATCGCCAGCTTTGCCTTGATTCTGCATACGTGGCTGCTGATCCTTGTCTTCGTGCTTGCCGACTTTCCCCTGACGCTTCCGGGTATAGCGGCATTCATCCTCGGGATCGGGATGGCGGTTGACGCCAACATTATTACAAATGAACGGATTCGGGAAGAAATGCGGAGCGGCAAGAGCATTATGTCTTCCGTCAAGGCAGGCAGCAAGTCCTCCTTCCGGACGGTTATGGACTCGAATATCACAACGATCATCGTTGCGGCCGTTATGTTCGGTTTCGGCACAGGCTCGGTAAAGGGCTTCGCCCTGGTGCTGATTGTCGAAATCCTGCTCAGCATATTTACGAACCTTTATTTCGCCCGTTGGCTGCTTAACATGCTGGTTAAGGCCGGCAAGCTGAGTAAGCCGAAGCAATTCGGGGTAAAGGAGAGTGAAATCAGTGCGCTTTAAGAAAGAACTCGATTATGTCCACCTAAGCAAGTATTTCTACATGTTCTCCATTGCGCTTACCATTCTGGGGATTGTATTCCTGGCGATATTTAATCTGAATTACAGCGTCGATTTCAAAGCCGGCTCCAATGTGGATGTTTCCCTCACCAAGAATTTGACGGCGGATCAGATCCGCACCGCGATTGGCGGCATCGGAACGGATCATGAGCCGAATGTTACAATCGGAACGCAGCGCGTGACCATCCGCTATGATCAAGAGCTGACGAGCGAGCAGGACGCCGAGCTGAAGAGCGCCATTGCGAAGCTTGACGACAAGGCGTCATTTGAAGTCAACACCGTCGATACCGAAATGGCGAAGGAGCTTGCCCGCAACGCGATTTATGCCGTTCTGATTTCCTGTCTGGGCATTATTGTCTATGTCAGCATCCGTTTTGAATGGCGCTTTGCGATAGCGGCGATCGTCGCGCTGGTCCATGACGCGTTCATGGTCGTTGCTGTATTCTCCATTTTCCGGCTGGAAGTGGACCTGACCTTCATTGTCGCGGTGCTGACAATTATCGGCTATTCCATCAATGACACGATCGTAATTTTTGACCGGATTCGCGAGAACCTGCGTTTCGGCAAGCAAAAGAACTACGATGATCTGAAAAACCTGGTGAACAAGAGTGTATCCCAAACGATCATGCGCTCGCTCTACACCGCCTTAACCGTATTCATCGCCGCATTCTTCCTGCTTGTGCTTGGCGGCGAGTCGATTAAAATGTTCTCACTGGCCATGGTTATCGGCCTGCTGTTCGGAGCGTATTCCTCCATCTTTATCGCGAGCCCGCTCTGGCTGCTGCTGAAGAAGGGCCAGAAGTCCAAGGGCAAGCCTGCCAAAGCATAATGAGCTATCCGACGAAGCCGCGTTCCTAACGACGCGGCTTTTGAAACCCTGAAAGTGATGTCAGGTCTTATATCCAACAAGCGTATATTTGGAAGCGGCAAGGAGGAACCCCGATGAATGAACAGTACTCGTCTCAGAAAGAGCGTGCAGCCTGGCTCGGAATTGCCGGTGATTTTGCGCTGGCTTTGGCCAAAGGAGGCGCGGGTTATTTTTCAGGGAGTAAGGCTTTGATTGCCGACGCTCTATACTCCGGTGCGGATGCCGCTGCGAAGCTGGCCGAAGTTCTCCCGTGGCGCGTCGAAGGTAAAGGGAGCTATAAGAAAAGACCGACTGCTCAGACCAGTAAAAGCAAACGGGAGCCTGTTTTATCCGTAGTGTTTGCAGTGCTCATCCTGATGGGCGGTTTGCAAATCGCTTTTTCGGCTATTCGCTCTCTGACGGGCGGCAACCTGAACCCTCCGGGCAAGCTTGCCCTGCTGACGATCTTTCTGTCTCTGCTGGTGAAGGAAGCTATTTTTCAATATCAATACCGGTCTTCCCAGAAAATCGGAAACGGCAGCCATGCCGCTTATGCCGACAGCCACCGTTACAGTCTGTACACCTCGCTGACCGTGCTGATTGGCGCTGCGTTGTCCAAGTTCGGAGATTATGCGGGCTGGCATCCTCTTGTCTATCTGGATTCGATTGCCGCTCTTCTGGCGGCTTGTCTCATTCTTCGTAAAGGGTATTTGCTCATTCTAAGCACAATTCACGGCAAGGAGAGCCAGGAGCTTCCGCATGAGGACTCGGTCAGCTTTATCGATACCGTTCAGAAGGTGCATGGTGTCATTCGAGTCGAGCATTTGAAGGCGCTTGAAGAAGGGCGCTGCGTTAACCTCCAGGTGACTATCAGCGTCAATCCGAGAATTACCGTCGTGGAAGCCCGTGAAATTGCGGATTGCGCCAAAAAGCTGCTGCAGCACCGTTTTGTCCATGTTAGCGAGGTTCATATGGATATCGTGCCTTATGAGCCGGGTTATCCTTACAAAACGAACTACGAGCTGGCGGACAGCGAAACGCCGACACTGCTGCAATAAACCGGAACCCGGCTTGAGAGAAAGGTGAACCGCATTGCTATATTCAAAAACCAAATGGCACTCTCCGGCCGCCGATCCCCTTGAGTCCAGGGAATTGGCCCGGAGACTTTCTGTTTCTCCATTGGTTGCCTCCCTGCTTGCCGCGAGGGGGATGACCCAGCCGGAGGAAGCTCTGGCATTTATTCAATCCGGAACGGAAGAAGAGCATGACCCGTTCTTGCTCAAAGGGATGAAGGAGGCTGTTCCCCGGATTAAAAAAGCGCTGCGGGATGAGGAGCATATTCTTGTTTATGGCGATTATGACGCCGACGGAGTTTCCAGTACGTCGCTAATGATTTATCTGCTGCGCCATCTCGGAGCTTCTTTCGACATTTATATCCCGCATCGCTCTAATGAGGGTTATGGTCTGCATAATCATGCGCTCGATTGGGCGCGGCAGCAAGGCGTCTCGCTCATTATCACTGTGGATACGGGTATTAGCGCATGCAGCCAGATTGCTTATGCGAACGAACTCGGAATGGATGTCATTGTCACGGATCATCATGAGCCTCCGGAGGTTCTGCCTGACGCCTGCGCTCTCATTAATCCGAAGCTGCCCGGCTGTCCGTATCCGTTCAAGGGATTGGCCGGTGTGGGGGTGGCCTACAAGCTGGCTCAGGCCCTTCTGGATGGCCATGTTCCCGAAGAGTGGTCGGAGATTGCGGCCATCGGAACCGTCGCAGACCTGATGCCACTCCTTGACGAGAACCGCTCCATTGTGCGCAGGGGTCTTAACAGCATGCGCAAATCGAAATATCCCGGCGTTCGGGCTCTGCTTGAGGTGAGCGCCGTAAGCGTGGAGAAGGTGGATGCGGTCAATATTGCCTTTGCGCTTGCGCCGCGCATTAACGCCAGCGGGCGTCTTGATCATGCCGGACGGGCCGTGTCGCTGCTGACGACGGATGACCCCGGGGAAGCGGAACGCCTTGCCGGAGAGCTCGATCTGCTGAATAAAGAACGGCAGATGGTTGTAGACCGGATTGTTGCGGAGGCGATCAGCCGCCTGGAGGAAAGAATGAGGGATGGACAGCTTCCGGGCATTATTGTTCTGGCCGGGGAAGGCTGGAATGTCGGGGTCGTCGGCATTGTGGCTTCCAGGCTTCTGGAACGGTACTATAGACCGGTTATCATCTTTGACATTCATCCGGAGACAGGCTGCTGCAAAGGCTCGGCAAGGTCGATTCCGGGCCTTGATATCTATGAGGCGCTTTCGTCCTGCGCGGAGCTTATGGATCACTATGGAGGCCATCCGGCGGCGGCAGGCATGAGCCTTCACCTGGACAATCTGGAGGCATTTACCGCCGCGCTTGAGGAATTCGTTTCAGGCGTCCTGACGGACGAGCATCTGGTTCCTGTCACCGAGGCGGACGGAGAGTATGCGCTGGCCGATCTGTCGCTTCAGGCCGCCGAGGAGCTTGAACTGCTGGCACCTTTCGGCATGAGCAACCCGCTGCCCAAATTCATTGTCCGGGGAGCGGTGGTGAAGGAGACGCGCACCATGGGCCAGGGCAATCGGCATCTTAAGCTTGTTCTGGAACAGGCGGATGTAACGATTGAAGCCGTTGCCTTCGGAAAAGGGGAGCTGGCGGAGCTGCTACCGCCCGGCACCGGGATTGACGTGCTGGCGGAGCTGTCGATCAACGAATGGAACGGTTCCCGGAAGGTACAGCTCATGCTCAGGGATTTGGCCGTTCCCCAGCCGCAG
>NZ_ASSC01000539.1 GCF_000520735.1 Paenibacillus forsythiae T98 | reverse complement strand
AGGACGGCCTATAACGGCGGCTCCTGACCCGCGTCAGGCAGCCGAGCAAATTATTGAGGAGATGATCAAGGCGTGAGCCCATTGCTGAACAGAAGTGAACAAATAGCATCGTACCTGTTGAAGATCGAGGCGGTCGCGCTGCGTCCGCAGGAGCCGTTTACCTGGACATCCGGCATCAAATCCCCGATCTACTGCGATAACCGGCTTACCTTGTCGTATCCGGAAATTCGCAGCTATATTGCCGACGCGTTCGCGGAGCTGATTGCCGCCGAATATCCCGGCACCGAAGTCATCGCCGGAACGGCAACCGCCGGCATTCCGCATGCGGCCTGGGTCGCCGACAAGCTGAATCTGCCGATGGCCTACATCCGCGACAAAGCGAAAGGACACGGCAAACAGAACCAAATTGAAGGAATCGTTGCGCCCGGCCAGAAGGTTATCGTCATTGAAGACCTGATTTCAACCGGAGGCAGCTCGATCAAGGCTGCGCAGGCCGTGAAGGAAGCTGGAGCAGAGCCGCTCGCGGTGCTGGCGATTTTCAGCTATGAACTGGACCGGGCGACAGGCGCATTCAAGGAAGCGGGCATCCCGCTGCAAAGTCTGTCCAACTACAGCACCCTGATCGATGTCGCGCTGGGTCAAGGCAAAATTGTGGCTAGCGATGTTGAACTGCTTCAGTCGTGGAGACGCGACCCGTCTTCTTTCGGAAACTGATTGATGTGAAAGAAACCGTCCGATACCCGGGCGGTTTTTGTTTTTTTATGGCGTTTGGATCAATCATCCGGATGCCGCAAGTTTTTTGTAAATATGGGCAAGCTAACGGAGAAGACGGGCTTGATTATTATATAAGGGAGAAGATTGCAGCATGAACTGGGTATATTTTGCAAGGTTGTTCAGAACAAAATTTCAAGCGGGCTGTCTGGCCAAGCGGCTCGAGCAGGACGGCTGGATTTACGGCTACCATGATCCGCGATTTGTTGAAATTTACCGTTCACGCAGAGGAAAATATGGAGTCCGGTTTCTGCCCTGAAAAAAATTGACTGACGGCTTCTTGACTTAACACCAGGTTATATCGTATACTATTTATTGTCGCTGTTTGATTTTGATTACTGACGCGGGGTGGAGCAGCCCGGTAGCTCGTCG
>NZ_ASSC01000538.1 GCF_000520735.1 Paenibacillus forsythiae T98 | reverse complement strand
AGGGCGTAACCGTGGCCTGCTCGCGCGAGGAAGCGGAGAAGGCGCTGGAGGATATGATGGTATCGCGCGTGTTCGGCGAGTCCGGCAGCCAGGTCGTAATCGAGGAGTTTCTGGCGGGACAAGAGATGTCGATTCTGGCCTTCGTTGACGGCGAGACGGTGCGCCCGATGCCGGCGGCGCAGGACCACAAGCCGGTCTTTGACGACGATAAAGGTCCCAATACCGGCGGCATGGGCACCTATTCCCCGCTTCCGCATATCGACGACGCCATTATTCAAAAGGCGATTGAGACGATTGTGGAGCCGACGGCCAAGGCTATGGTCTCCGAGGGCCGGCCTTTCCGCGGCATCCTGTTCGCCGGGCTGATGATTTCGCCGGACGGTACGCCGAAGACCGTTGAATTCAACGCCCGCTTCGGCGATCCGGAGACCCAGGTCGTCCTGCCGAGGCTGAAGAGCGATCTGCTGGAGATTTTCCTCGCCGCTGTGGACGGACGGCTTGCCGATATCGAGATTGAATGGAGCGATGAGGCGGCGGTATGCGTCGTGCTGGCTTCGCAGGGATACCCGGGCTCTTACCCCAAAGGCATGCCGATCAGCGGTCTGGCCGAGGCCGGCCAGGAAGGGCTTATTTTTCACGCAGGCACGGCGCTTGGGTCTGATGGAAGCATTGTGACAAACGGCGGCCGGGTGCTCGGCGTTGTCGGACTCGGCGCCGGAATTGCCGAAGCGCGGAATGCCGCCTACGCGAATGCGAACCGGATTTCCTTTGACGGCAAGCAGAACCGCACCGACATCGCGGCCAAAGCGCTGCAATAAGCCGGAATCAGACTTTTGTCGGGAAAATTCACAATTTTTTATGTTAAATGTCCTAAAAAAACGACTGACAAGCTGTGAATGAAGTGCTATAATACAACTCGTACGGGGGATAATGTACGGATACAGACAGAATAAAGGGTCTTTCCTTAAAGCGGAAAGGCCCTTTTTAAATGTCGAAAATGCTATAATATCGATACGGACAGTCAAGCGTCATATGCTGCTCTGTATGCAGGCGGGCTGTTTATTTATGGTGTGCTGCAGATTTTAAGGAGGAATATGCTTTGATCAAGATCGGAAGAAACGACTTGTGCCCTTGCGGAAGCGGCAAAAAATACAAAAAATGCTGCATCGGAAAGGAGAGCGGCGCAGCGGTTCCCGCGCTCAGTCTGGTGGAGCCGTCAGCCGGAACAACGGTGCGGGGAACGATCGTACAGCCTCCTTCGGAGAATCAGGCGGTTTCCGGTGAGAAACCGGCTTCCAAGGGGAACAAGCTGACGCTTCCCAAGCTTAGAAGATTGGTTTCGCGGGAACTGCAGTGGGAGAGCCCGGCGCATGAGCAATTGGGTCTTACGCTGATCGAACAGATGAGGTATGAATATGACAAAGAATTGATTGCGGAAGCGCTGATGCTGTGGAACGGCTTTTCCCGAATGGCCAAGCCCGTCGTGAAGAAGGAAGGGGCCTTCTGTGCAGCGATAGAATATCTGCTGTCCGAGGAATATGGCTTCATGCTGACCCAGGCCGATCTTGCCGGGAAATATGAAATCACCAAGTCCACGCTCGCCCGCCGATATAAAGAGCTGTGCGCCTATGTCGATGAGTATGCCGCCGGAGGGACGGAAGAAATGCTCCCGCCCGAGGTTCTCATCGGGTCGCTGAAGGGAAGCGCCAAGGAGAAGGCTGCGGAGCTGGTATTCCGGGCGATGGACAGCGCCTCGCCCAAATCGAGGTCCCAGTTGGCCAAAGCCGCGCTTGAGCTTGATCCGGACAACACCGGGGCGTATCTCCTGCTTGCTGACGAGGCGGAAGGCGAGCAGGAGGCGAGAGCCCTGTTAAAGGCGGGAATGGAAGCGGGCAGACGGGAACTGGGCAGCGCCTTTTTTGCCGAGAATAAAGGGCATTTCTGGCTGATTCCCGAGACCCGCCCTTATATACGCCTATGCACAAGCTATGCCGGTTCGTGCTGGTTCGGCGGGGCTGCGGACGAGGCCGCCGGGGTCCTGGAGCATATTCTGGAGCTTAATCCGAATGATAATACAGGCGCGCGGTATCTGCTGCTTGCCGTCTATCTGTACACCGATCGGCTGACGGAGGCGGAGAAGCTGCTGAAAGCATACGGCGAGGAGGACGGAGCCGCTTCGTTTGCCTATGACCGGATGGTGCTGGAATTCAAACGGCATGGGGTCACCTCCCGCCTGAAAATGCTGTACCGCGTAGCGAAAGGCGTGAACAAGCATGTGCCGGATTACCTGCTGGGCGCCAAAATGCTTCCGCACAATCTGCCCGATTATATCGGCAGGGGCGATGCCAACGAGGCGATCGAGTACGTGATCATGCATTCACGGCTTTGGACGAGTGTTCCGGAGCTGCTGAAATGGATGCTTAAGCAGTAGAGGCGGTACAGCCTTTTATATCAAGCCTTTAGTCCTTGGATCAAGGACCAAAGGCTTTTTTTCTGCAAAAATGGACATATTTCGACAGTGTTAATAAATATCTTTGTTTTTTTAATCTGAAATCTGCCATGCCCTAAATAACACCGGGATGAAATCCGATAGCATGATTACAAGATATATTCATTACTGAAGGCGGGATCATCATGGTACAGAAGTTGACATCCAATGAAGAGTTTGAGTCAGATTCCAGGCAGTCGGAGGTCTCGTCTGGGCCCAAGCCGCAGACAAGCTTTTTCGGAAAATGGCTTTACGGCCTCTCGCATATGGGAATCCAGGGCAAGCTGTTCCTGTTCGTCATCGTGTCTATTGTTATTATTTTTTCCATCATGGCGAGCGTCATTTACAGCAATACGAAGAGGCTCATCGTCGATGATCTGCGCCAGGCGCTTGACTATGAGAAGCGGCAGATTTCTTCCGAGGTGAACGAGCTGCTCATGCCGGCCGGCGAGAGTGTGGAGCTGCTGGGCGCCAATGCTTTTGTAAGGGACTTCATTTCAAAGGTATCCTCTCCTGATGCCGTCAAGACGACGGAGGGATACAGCGCTCTCATACGCACACTCAATCTGGCCAAGGACAACAACAAAAATCTGCTGAACGTATATATCGGCCTGGATGGCGTGAACAAGGTCATTACCCAGGATGAGTTCGAACCGCCGGCCGACTACAATATGAAGGAACGCGCCTGGTATGCCGCAACGGTCAAGAATAACCGGCTTACAGTGACCGACCCTTATATTGACGCCGGCTCAGGCAAAATGGTCGTTACCTTAAGCGCTCCGATTCTAAGCGACAGCGGCAAGCTGATCGGCGTGGCGGGCGCGGATATTTCGACGGAGCAAATCACGCAGGCGCTGGAGGGCTTCAACTACAAGGGCAGCGGATTTGCGCTGCTGGTCAACAAGGACGGCACATTCATTTACCACCCGAACAGTGACTATATTTTGCTTAAAAAGATCGGCGAGCTGGGCGGAGAATGGGAGGCGGTCGGCGGAAAAATGCTTCAGTGGGGCTCCAGTGTCATCAAGACCAGCATTGACGGTCAAGCCAGTTACGTCTCTTATGCCCCAGCGGTCGACAATCAATGGGCGGAGGCGCTGATCGTTCCGGCAAAAGACGCGGAGGGCGCCTTGCATTCCTTCCAACTGATCTTCGTCCTGTCCACTCTGGCCGCTGTCATCATCATGGGCGTGGTGCTGTATTTCGTCGCCGCCAGTATCCTGAGACCGATTCCGGTGCTGACGGAGGCATTCCGGACCGCGATGGCCGGAGACCTGTCGGTCCGCGCCGACGTCAAGGCTAAAGGGGAGATCGGCATTTTGGCGAAGGGCTTCAATGAGATGATTTCCTCCCAGCAGGACATGATCCGGGAAATTATGCGAACCTCGCACAGCATCTCCGCCCATGTCGAAAATACGGAGAAAAATGTGTTCGTCCTGGATGAGAACATTGCGGATGTCTCCGCCACGACCGAAGAGCTGTCGGCCGGGATGCAGCAGACCGCCGCCGCGATGGAGGAAATGAACGCCAGCACGCTGGAGATCGAAGGCGCGATTAACAATATTGCCTTGAAGGCGCAGGGCGGCGCAGGATCGGCCAAGGAAATCAACAAACGCGCCGAGCGGCTCAAGCAGTCGGCCATCGACTCCCGGCAGGCGGCAGAGCAGGTCTACGGCCGCAGCGAGGAGAAGCTCCGCAGCGCCATTGAGCAGTCCCGGTCGATTGATCAGATCAAGGTGCTGACCAAGGCCATTCTGGAGATCGCCTCGCAGACGAATCTGCTGTCGCTGAACGCCTCCATCGAGGCGGCGCGGGCGGGTGAAGCGGGGAAAGGCTTCGCCGTAGTCGCCGAGGAAATCCGCAAGCTGGCGGAGAACTCGCGCTCGGCTGTACGGGAAATTATGCAGGTCACCGGTTCGGTGGTTGCGGCTGTGGGCAGTCTGGTTGAAGGTGCGGAGGATATTCTGCATTTTATGGATGAGCAGGTCCTCCGCGACTACGATACGATGCAGAAGACGGGCTCCCAGTACAGCGAAGACGCCAGGTATGTGGAAGACCTGGTGACGGATTTCAGCGCGACTACGGAGGAACTGCTGGCATCCGTCCAGAGTATGCTGCATGCCATCAGTGAAACGGCAGTCGCCACGAATGAAGGCGCCGAGGGCGCGAGCAGTATTGCCGGGAGAACGGAAGAGGTCATCGCGAAGTCCGGAAGCATTGTGACGGAAATGGAAGAAATCAGCCGCAGCGCGTTGGCGCTGCTGGATACGGTGTCCCGCTTCAAGGCGTAAGCCGGGCAGTTTCCGGCCAGGCGACTGCGCTTTCGGCGGAAATTGGCGCGTACTCCCGCCCCCTTGTCCGGAATGCCTTGAAAAAAAGCCGCCGGGGGAGTATGTTACAAGGAGCGGATACGAACCGCTATCAAGACAGTGAAGCGAGGAGAATTCATGAAGGAAAGCGACAACCGGATCGTGGGTCTGGAAGACATCGTGCGAGCGCATCATATGCTGCGGGAAGTCATTGTCCGGACTCCGCTGCAGCGCGACGAGGTGCTGTCGGCCAAATACGATTGCAATGTATATTTGAAGCGCGAGGACCTTCAGGTCGTGCGCTCATTCAAGATCCGCGGAGCCTACAATATGATCCGCAGTCTCTCCGAGGAGGACAGAAACAGAGGAATCGTGTGCGCCAGCGCGGGCAATCATGCGCAGGGAGTCGCTTTTTCATGCCGTGCGCTCGGGATTCACGGCAAAGTATATATGCCCAGCACCACTCCCAGCCAGAAGGTGAAGCAGGTCCGGCGGTTCGGCGGAGAATATGTCGAAGTGGTGCTCAAGGGAGATACATTCGACGACGCCTACGAAGAGGCGATGCAGGCCTGTGTCGATTACGGCATGACGCTTATTCATCCGTTCGACGAGCCGAAGATCATCGCCGGGAACGGAACGATTGCGATGGAGGTCATGGAAAGTCTGGACGATCCGGCCGACCTGGTGTTCGTGACCATCGGCGGCGGCGGGCTGGCGGCGGGCGTGGGCACTTATGTGAAGACGGTTAGCCCGTCGACCAAGGTCATCGGCGTGGAACCGGCGGGGGCGGCTTCCATGAGCGAGGCGTTCGCGCTGGGGAAGGTCGTCACGCTGCCGGAGATTGACAAGTTCGTGGATGGCGCGGCGGTAAAGCGGGTGGGCGGACTTACGTACGATATCTGCTCCCGCACGCTGGACGACATCATCAGGGTCCCGGAAGGCAAGGCCTGTACGGCCATATTGGAGTTGTACAACGAGAACGCTATTGTAGTGGAACCGGCGGGCTCGCTGCCAATCGCCGCACTGGACCTGTACCGCGAGCAGATTCGCGGCAAGACGGTCGTCTGCATCGTGAGCGGCGGCAACAATGATATCGACCGGATGCAGGAGATTAAAGAACGCTCGCTGATTTACGAAGGACTGAAGCATTACTTCATGATTAATTTTCCCCAGCGGGCGGGCGCGCTGCGCGAACTTGTATCGGAAGTGCTCGGACCTGACGACGATATTACCCGGTTCGAATATACGAAGAAGAACAACAAGGAGAACGGCCCGGCCCTTGTCGGCATCGAGCTGCTGTCCAAGGAAGCCTATGAGCCGCTCGTTGAACGGATGAAGCTCAAAGGTGTAGACTATATCGAGCTGAACAAGGACCTCAATCTGTTCAATATGCTGATATGAACAAGGCTGGCGCGGGCAAGAACCCTGCGCCAGCCTTTTATTATT
>NZ_ASSC01000537.1 GCF_000520735.1 Paenibacillus forsythiae T98 | reverse complement strand
CGAACAGCGGAAGCCGCCGTACGATCCCTTCAATATTCATGCAATGCCGGATTTTAAACAGCCGATCCTCGACCGTGTTCCAGTATTCAAGCAGCCTTCCGTTGCTTGGGATCGAGAAGTAGGCCACCTCAAGGCGCGGCAGCAGCTCAGCTCCTTCCGGCGTCCGGGTAACCCGAACGGGGACATCCGTAAAGTTCTCCATCAAGACATCCACCTGCTTGTTGCCGAACGGGTCAAGGGCTCCGTCAGCCGTCAGTTCGTTATAGGAACGATCCGCATGCCCGACATTTGGCACCTTCACCGGCCTTCTTCCAAGCAGCTCATACGCCAGGACGTACAGCGTAGAGGCTTCATTAACAGATTCAATCGTGTCACGCCGGAAGAGCTGGTCTCCCCAGGCGATCAGGTTATCGATGTACTTCATCACCACCGCCTTCTGGTAGGCCAGCGGGCGGTAGCGGGCGATTAGATGCGGCTTGAACGGGTGATTCTTCCAGGCCTTCAGCTCATCGCTGTGCTGCTCGATGTTCCGAAGAAGATTCTCAATGCGCTGCTTCCGGTAGTCCTCACTGGTCTGCTCGAAGAACGGCCGGGTAATCCAGTAGCGCTGCGGAACATCGGGCGTCTCGACATTGGTCGGGTCAAAAATATAGTGGAACCACCGCATGGCTTCCTCAAAGCGCTGGTTCGCGCTCAATCTGCAAGCGATCAGCAGCGGCGCATGAAAGAATATCTCCCAGTTATAGATGGAATACGCCCCGTAGCGCTCAAAATCGACGATATCATGCTTGACCGTGGAGTCCGGCTTGACCGACGGCCCCGGGCTATAGCTGCCGAAGCTGAAGCTGTTGCCCGGGTAGTAATCCTGCGGCCTGATCTGGATGCGCCGGTTAAGCAGCCCGTCTACTCCCGACCGGTTCAACTCCCGCATGAACAGCGCGGTATACGGATGATAGAACGGGTAGAAGTTATAATTATACGTTTGAAGCGTCTGGTTATAGCCGACAATCACCTGCTGCCACTCCGGCTTGATGAAGAATGCGCGGAAAGAGTCCTGGTAGAACAAGGGGACCCTTCCCCACATCGCGGTGTCAAAGGCGATCTGATGCTGGGAAAAAACGATTTCAAACGGCGATTTCGCCGCGCTCAGCAGTGTTTGTGTATATCCGTTCTGAAGCACATTGGCGCTTCCTCCGTTAAGCGTCCGCTTGTCATTTACGAGCCGCACATTTTCATAATGCATGCCATCCGGCAAAGGCAGCCGGGGCGCAATCTCATAAGGTCCCGCCAGCCTGCGGATGGCCCGCCCTTCTTCACCGAAATTGTCGTGCACGTAAGTATACGAATTCGTTGGAGTCAGCGCGTCGGTTGCAACTCCGCTGCTGTCCGGCACATGATACTGGCCGTTCAGCCCCTTCAGCTTGACGTCCACCACCTCTCCATCAAACACAAACGAAGAGGAGTGCCATGGCCTTGCCCGTTCATCGTAGGGATGGGTCGCGGTAACATATTCCCGGGTGTTGCGGTACGCATCCCAGAAGCGGGTGTTGTTGAACTCCGGCGACTGGGAGATATAAATGTCCAGCCACAGCAGGTTTTCCCGGCTTTTGTAACGCGGCTTAAGGTTGTAGGCATAGAGCGGACGCTGCCACGGGTGGATCAGCTTTTGCCTGGATATACGCTTGGCTGTCCATCCGCCGTCTTTGCGCGCGCTCCACGCCAGCTGAATCTCGATCTGGTTCGGTGTCTCGGGCACATTCGTATCATTGCTGGGCTTGGCCGGCGGCTGCTTCTTGACCTTCTGGGGCTTCTCGATAAAATTCAGCCAGAACAGATACAGCTGCCGGTTATAGACGACCGGAATCACCTGATTGCTCTGGATGTCTACGTCAATTTTCTCCCAGGCCGTCCACTCCCCGTAGTTCAGATCGAACCGGCGGTAGTAGTAAATCGAAGGATGCGCGCGGGTCCGTCCGATGACGTGGAACAGATTGATGTCGGGGGCCAGGTTGTCCCGCGGATCGGTATCATCCAGTTCGTAATAAGCGCCCATAATCTCAAGACGGGCCACCTCATGCACCTTCTGCACATAATTCAGAAAGACCGCTTGGGCATTTTCGAAGGTAATATCCTTCTGCATAATCTCCGCCTCCAGCTCTTCGAAGAACGGGGATTTGTCATCTCGCAGCTCTGGCTCGATCCAGTTCTCGGGATAGAGGAAGACTTTGCGGTTGGCTTCCCAGATCCGGTAGCTCTTCATCCATTTCCACTGGCTCCAGCTGTTGGAAGAGACGGTCTCCTGCTGCTCCGCCCGGGAAACCTCGACCAAAGGCTGTTCAAGACCGAGCATGCAGCGCTGCACGAACATTTGCACCGAGCTTATGGCTTGCTTGATGCGCGAGGTCAGCTGGCAGGCACCCATTTCGACATCGATCAGAAAATATTCCAGCAGATCATTGGCATCGCGCCAATAGGACGGATTGGCGTACGTTTTGCCGCCCATCTCCATATCGGGGCTTGCCGTGCGCAGCGAAGTCTCCACGAGATAGCCGATCAGCGCACTGCGCTTCTTCTCGCGCAGCGCATCTTCAATCGGCGCAACCTTGTCCAGCCAGACGCTGTAATCGTACCTGGACTTGACAGCCTGCCGGATTTGCTGCGCTGCCGAAGCCTGGGCGCCGCCCGTATCGTTATCGCGATTGCTCCAGGCCAGAAGACTGACCGCGCTGACGCCCGTTCTGTTGATCAGCTTAAAGCATTCCTGGAGCCGGAGATAGGTCCCGATCCGCGTGTAGTCGGAAGACGCCCCGCCGTGCTGAAGCCCCAGTCCGGCGGCCAGATCATTCAGATCGTCTATGCTCCACTGCGTCAATTCGGCAATGGACTCCCTTATTTGATTCGATGGCGCTGCCGCAGCTGCCGCAAGATCAAACAGGGCCCGCAGAGATACGCCTTCCGGTTCGGGATACATCCGGTTGAAGGATAACCACTGGTACAGCGCAAGCCAAGCGGGAAACAACGGCGCCGCAGTCCCGGTAACTGGCAGGGCGCTCAGGTCAAGAAGATTAAAGTCTTTGGCCCGTTGCAGCAGCCATCCAAGATCATCCCTGCCCACCTTAAGGCGGGTCAGCAGCATGGCCAGCTTATGCAGCAAGCGGTAAGTGCTGTAAATTGCAGGAAAGTTGGCAGCCGTGATCGCCAGAGTATAAGCCCCGGCGCCGTCTCTTTGCGTCAAAGCCGGAGCATTCAGATGCGCTCCAAGCGTGTTCCCCGCAAGCGTCATCCCGAGCAGCAGCCCAGCCTGCCCGGAGGGCAGCGCGAACGCCGCCGAAATCTGGGAAATGATCGTGCCCTCCCGCTGGGCGGCTGCGCTGCCGCGAAGCGCTTCCCGCAGGGCCGTTACATATCCGGTGATCGCTTCTTCGCGAAGGCCGTAGGGAGAATCCGGCCTGTAGTTCAAGAGGTAGTCCAGCTCATCCACGGAGACGCCGGATCTCGCCACCGCATCCAGCATCCCGATGAAGTCCAGCGTAGCCTTGGGCGAAGCGAAAATATCGGCGGCGCCGGACAATGATTCCATAGTCAGCAAATCTTTAATCCCGATGCCCAGCCCCCGCTTCAGGGCGACGTAGCGGCTTAGCTTCGACAGGTTGGCAAGCGTGAGGCTGTCATTTCCGAGTCTGGCCAGCAGAAGGTCCAGGTCTGCCTCGGTTAAAGCGAACGCCGCCAGCAGGGCGGCCTTGTGCTCCACCAGGTGGCCGCTGCCGGGAAGAGGCAGAATGAAGCCGGGGTCGACCGGGCTGACCACGGCCGGGTTAAGGAACATCGCCGTGTACAGCGGATCGATGCTGCGCTGAGGACTGTCGGGCTGTACCCGTATT
>NZ_ASSC01000536.1 GCF_000520735.1 Paenibacillus forsythiae T98 | reverse complement strand
GGCGGCGCCTTCGCCCGCAGTTCCCGCAGCGAGCCCGGCGGCCGGCGGCATCGAGCCGGTCATTGCAAGAGGGATGTCCTATCTCGGCACGCCTTACGAATTCGGGTCAAGCCGCAGCGATGTGTCCACCTTTGATTGCTCGGACTTTGTCCGGCAGATTTATCTTGAAGCGGCGAACATCAAGCTGCCTGCCGATTCCAGACAGCAGGGGAACTGGATCAAGACCAACAGCTCTGCCGTAACGGACATATCAGGGCTTAAGCGGGGCGATCTGATGTTCTTTATGAGCTACAAGGGAAGCTCGGCCGCCGCTTATGCCGGGATCGACAAATCGGCGCAGACGATTACGCATGTCGCCCTGTATTTGGGAGACGGACAGATTCTGCACACGTATTCCGTATCTTCCGGAGGCGTGAGAGTGGATAAATTAAGCGCTTCTTGGACCAATCGGTTCCTCTTCGGAGGTTCGGTTATCCGCTGATCATACAGCTTTGCCTGGTGCGGAAGCGACAGCAGTACAGTTTGTGACGGGTGCAGTACATGACAAAAGGGTGTTTCCATCGGCGGAGGTTTGGCTGACGGAGATGCCCTTTTGCGCTTTCGGCCAGGCAATCCCGGATTCTCGAAATTTTGTGAATTTTTCTTATACCTGTCATGACATAATATAAAGCTGCGGTATACTGATATAGTCAATGATGAACCGTTGCGGCGGACGAAGGGAAGAAGCGGGATGCCTCATATGAATCGAACAAGGACACCGGGAAAAACCCTGCTGCGGCTGTTTGCCGCGCTTGTGCTGGTCCTGCTTCTCGCGGGAGCGGCGGTTGCCTGGTACGCCGCGCCGAGGGATAAGCTGGATCTGTCCTATGAGCGGGTGGATCTTAAGCCGAAGCTGCTCCAAATGGCGAAAGAGAGAAGCCCTGTTCTAACGCTGACTGAAGACGAGCTGGTCAACCTGTTCACCAAGGGGATGAACGACTATCTGTCCGGGCATCCTTCATCCCTTGTCCGGATTACCGGAGTCCGGTTCCGCCAGAGCGGAGACCGGCTGACTGCGGATATTAACGGCCGGACCGGGCCGGTGCCGTTCGGCGCCGAGATCGGCATGACCATGGAGGTGTCTCCGGCCTCGGGCGGCACGATCTGGCTGCGTCATGATTATACGGCTATCCGGAACCGGAAGCTGCCGGAAGGCATGGTGTCCTTTCCGCCGATTACGGTCCGCTTGCGGGAGCATATGCCGTTTATGGTCGAGGTTGACCGGATTGAGTTGCTAAAGAGCGGCATGCGCGTTTCCTTTGCCGTGAACTGGAGCGATCTGTTTCGTCTGCTGCTGAAGCTGAAATAAGCCGGGAACCCTTTCTTTTCTTGAGAGGCGTCCCGGACTTATTTCAGCTTATTTTCGTTTCCGGGAGCGGCCGAAGGCCCTTTTTTTGAGAATGGGAGCATACACTTACATTGATCGGCCACGCACAAGCGCGGAAGAGAAATAACGCGAAATCAGGGGCGGCAGCGCGGCCGGAGAGCGCCGAACGGTTGTTTCGGTCGTAGGACCAAAGGGTAACTAAGCAATATTAAGGCAGACTTGAGGCCGATAATATCATGAACGGAAGGAGCCTATATCCATGATCATTAGTCTCAGCGTGGCACTTATTGCTGTCGCATTCGCGGTTCTCGTCATCTTTCTGATCAAGACGCTGAATTCCGCCAAAGATTCTCTGAATAAAGTGAGCCAGACGCTTCTGGAAGTACAGAAGACGGTCGATGAGCTTACCTATGAAGTGAAAGCAACGGTAAGACACGCCAACAAGATTACAGCGGATGTGCAGGGCAAAATAGAAAAAATCGACCCGATCATGGACTCGGTGCAGAATCTGGGCGAGGTGCTGAGCGAGCTGACGCTGACCGTGAAGCAGGTTTCGGTGACGGTCATCGAGAAATTCCGCAGAAACCGGGAACTGAAAGAGAAATCGGAGCCCGTATCGATTAACAGAGCCAAGCTGAGCCCCGCGGAAGAGCGTACAGTAGATTCCTACAATGCCGTGAACAGCAGGAAAGGGAGAGTGGCCGCCGTCCTGAAGGGTGTCGACGTGGCTGCCGCTCTTTGGCAAAAGTACCGGAAGTAGCGCGCGGCGATTGGACGAAGGAATCGGAAAGGATCCATTGGGGCTGTCCCGCAAGTCATGAAAGATGACCAAGGGGCTGTCCCTTTTCGACTTTCCGCAAGGAAAGATAAGGGGATGTCTACAGATGTTGCGGATGGAAAATACCCGGCTGAATGTCGTATGATTGTATTATGCGTATTTTGGATTTTTCGGTCGAACTAAGAGATTATGCGAGGTGAAGCGATGAAAATTCTAATCGTTGATGACAATCCTACCAACATCATCATTATCCGTGAAATCCTGAAAAAAGAGGCATATCGCAATGTGATTACGGCGGCTTCCGCAATTGAAATGTTTGAGATCCTTGGGGTGGGGGGCGATAATACCGGGCTTAGACCGAAGCATCCCGATGTCGATCTGATTCTGCTTGATATGATGATGCCCGAACTGGACGGTATTGAGGCCTGCCGGATCGTGCAGCGCTACGCGAAATTAAAGGATATTCCGATCATCATGGTGACTGCGGTCGGAGATTCCAAGAAATTGGCGGAAGCGCTGGACGCCGGCGCTGTCGATTATGTAACGAAGCCGATCAACAAGGTCGAGCTGATGGCGAGAATCCGTCTGGCGCTGCGGCTGAAGGCCGAGAAAGACTGGCATAAGGAACGCGACCAGCGCATTCAGTATGAGCTGAAGCTGGCGGCGCTTGTGCAGAATGCCGTGCTCAGCCTGCCGCTGAAGGAAGAGCTGTTCGAAGTGCATGCCCTTTATCAGCCTTCAGCCGAGCTGGCCGGGGACTTGTATGCCTGGTATGCGCTGGGGGACGGGCGGTACGGGGTTATTTTGCTGGATATGATGGGACATGGTATTTCCTCTTCTCTGTTCTGCATGTTCATCGCTTCCGTGCTCAAGGATACGGTTACAACTTATGTCGAGCCGGAGAAGGTCATCCAGGAGCTGAACCGCCGCTTCAATCAGCTCTATATCGAGAAGCAACTGGTGCAATATTATTTTACAACCATTTATATGGTCATCGATACGAAGCTGCGTCGTATAGACTATGTGAATGCGGGCCATCCTCCCGCCTTGTTCTTCGAGGGGAACGCCTGGAGTCCGGTGATGCTGGAGAGCAACTGTCACCCGGTGGGGCTGTTCGACCGGATCGAGGCCGCGCCGCAAACGCTCACTTATGAGCAGGATGGCCATTTGGCGTTGTATACCGACGGGCTGATGGAGATGGTAGAGGGGGAGCAGCAGGACCAGCTGGCATTCCTGATCCGCGAGCTTTCGGGAGAGCATGAATGGCGGGAGGAGACAATGCGGGCCGCTTTTTTTGAAGACAAGGCTCCGGGGGGGCGCGATGACGACAAGTGTCTGGTGTGGATTTCACTCCGTACGTGAAAGCGGCAGCGCTTGTGTTCGTCATTCGCGATTTGGGGTAATACTCTTACACAGACAGAATCATCAGCCGTTTGCCGGAGGACGGCGTTCGCAAGGGAGCCGGAACAATGACCAAAACTGAACGGGGCAGCCATGAGCCGACCCTTGCAGGAGCCGACAAGAATGAGCTGGAAAATATCGAGATCGAGCTTCTGCTCTGCGGCATTCATCGCCTCTACGGATATGATTTCCGAAATTATTCACTGCCTTCCCTGAGGCGGCGCATCTGGCATCGTGTGCATGGGGAGAACCTGTCCAGCATCTCCGCATTGCAGGAGAAGGTGCTTCATGACAGGAATTGCTTTGAGCGGCTCATCTACAGCCTTTCCATACCGGTCACGGAGATGTTTCGGGACCCCGGCATGTTCCGGGCCTTCCGCCGGAAGGCCGTTCCTCTGCTGAGGAACTGCCCTTTCATCCGCATCTGGCACGCCGGCTGCTCTACGGGCGAAGAGGTGTACTCCATGGCGATTCTGCTGAAGGAGGAGGGCCTGTACGACAAAGCGCGTATTTACGCCACTGATATTAACAACAGGTCGCTTCAGCAGGCCAAGGAAGGCGTGTACGAACTCAGCAAAATGCAGCAGTACAGCCAGAACTACCTGGAGGCGGGCGGTAAGCGCGCCTTCCCGGAATATTATACGGCGAAGTACAATTCGGTCATTTTTCAGCCTGCCTTGCGCCAAAATATTATTTTTGCCGAGCATAATCTGGCGACCGATACTTCGTTCAACGAGTTTAATGTTATCTTTTGCCGGAATGTTATGATTTACTTTAACGATGAGCTCAGAGAGCATGTCCACAGCCTGTTCTTCGAAAGCCTCAGCCGGTTCGGATTGCTGGTTCTCGGAGCCAAAGAATCCATTCATTTCACCAGGCACAGCGACAGCTACGAGCCGCTAGACAGAGCAGAGAAGATCTATCGTAAAATCAAATGATGTGTTCAGGAGGGGCCTATGATGGGTCAAGAACCGATTCACATTCTGCTGGTGGACGATCGCCTTGAGAACTTGATGGCGCTGGAGGCCGTGCTTGAGAGCAAGCAGTACAAAGTCGTAAAGGCAGATTCCGGCGAAGAAGCGCTAAGCTGCCTGCTGAGGCATGAATTTGCTGTCATCGTGCTTGATGTTCAGATGCCGGGAATGGACGGGATTGAGACCGCCAGGCTGATTAAGGCCCGGGACAAGACGAAGAATATTCCGATTATTTTTATTTCGGCGGGCAGCAAGGAAGTGGAGCATGTGTTCGCCGGATATTCCGCGGGGGCCATCGACTATATGACTAAACCGCTTATCCCACAGATTCTGAAAGCGAAAATCGAGGGCTTTGTCGAAATGTTCCTGGCCAACAAGAAGCATCAGAGCCAATCCATGCTTCTTCAGCAGAAGACGCAGGAGCTGGAGCGAATGGGCAAGGAGCTGCTCAAGGCGAAGGAAGATGCCGAGAGCGCTGCCAGGGCAAAGACTGAGTTTCTGGCGATGATGAGCCATGAAATACGCACACCGATGAACGGGGTCGTGGGGATGATCGACCTGCTGATGGAAACCGAGCTTACACCCGAGCAGCAGGAATACGCCGATGTTATCCGCAAAAGCGCGGACACTCTGGTCACCGTCTTTAACGATATTCTGGATTACACCCGGATGGAATCCGGCAAGCTGGAGGCCGAGGTTCAGCTGTTCGAGCTGCGCAGCTGCATACAGGAAGTGTTCAGTCTGTTCTCGGCGGAAGCGGGCAGAAAGAATCTCAAGCTGGCCTATTTTATCGACCATAATCTGCCGAATCTGCTCTACGGGGACATGGCCCGGCTTCGCCAGGTACTGGTGAATCTCGTATCCAATGCGATCAAGTTCACAAGCCTGGGCGGAGTGTATCTGGTCGTCACCGGCAGGGAGAGAAGCGACAATCGGATCGTTGTAGAGTTTATGGTCAAGGATACCGGCATCGGGATATCCCCGGAAAAGCGCGACCGTCTGTTCCAGCCGTTCTCCCAGCTTGATTCATCGATGACCCGCAAGTACGGCGGCACCGGTCTGGGGCTGGCCATTTGCAAATCGCTGGTGGGGATGATGGGGGGCGAGATACGGGTGGAGTCCATGGAGAAGAAAGGCGCCGCCTTCATATTCACCATTACCGCAGGGCTGCCGGGGGAGGATTCGGGCGGAAGCGGCCATTTGCAGAAGGGAACCGGTTCCTCTCTTTGCAGGGAAGGCGATATCGGCAAGCCGCTTAATTTCGGCAGCATGCGGCAAATTTCATCCCGTTATTCCGGCGGGGCAACCCTGCACCATGGCCGGGATTCGACGGTCAATCCGGCGTAGCCTAGCAATTTCCAGAGCATGAAGTCCGATATTTTTGTTTCATGAGCATGTCTTTAGGGTTATTGGTAAAGAAAACATGAATCAGGAGAGATTGTCTATGAATACACATAAGAGCGAGAAGTTTCAAGCAACGACAAAAACCGAGAATGGCGTCTGCACAGTCTACCTGAGAGGGGAACTCGATTTGTCGGTTGCTGCCGATTTCCGGCTGGTGATGGAGCCGCTTGTGGGGGATTCAGAGCTTGATCTGGTCATTAACATGAAAGAGTTGAAATATATTGACAGCACGGGAATTGGTATTCTCCTGTCGATCCTTAAGGCAAGACACGGAATGGATGTTAAATTCACCGTGGAGGATGTTCCGCCGCAAATACAGAAGCTGTTTGATATGACCGGTATCGCCAAGTTTTTTGCCTCCCAAGAGAATTCCCACTAGGAAAGGACCGAACCAAGAATGAGTGATGATATACAAAAAGTGATAATCCAGTTGCCCGCCAGTGCAGAATATGTCGATATTGTCAGACTCAATTTATACGGAATCGCCTCGAAGATGGGCTTCTCGTACGAAGATATAGAAGATATGAAAGTCGCGGTCTCCGAGGCGTGCAACAATTCCGTTCTTTACGCCTATGAGCAGGAGGACGGATTAGTCGATGTCATCTTTGAAGTAGGCGCGGACGCCCTGTCAATCACCGTCAAGGACGAGGGGGAGAGCTTTGACAAGGTGAAAGCATCCGGAGAGCGCATGACCCTGCATGATAAGGAGCTAAGCGATGTTCAAGTCGGGGGGCTCGGTTTCTATTTGATGCAGGCGCTTATGGATGAGGTTAACGTTATAAGCGAGTCCGGGAAGGGGACGGTCGTCACCTTGACCAAAAAGCTTCATCTCAGCGAGGAGAGAGTATGAATGAAAGAGCGACTCCCCCAGAGTCCTTGGACGAATCCGTCTCTCTCATTTGGGAATATCAGCAGACGAAAGATAATGATATTGCCACCGCATTGATTCATAGATATGAACCGATGGTCAAGATGGCCGCAGGCAAGATTGCCCGCAACCGCCCCGATCTGTATGAAGACCTCTATCAGGTCGGTCAGATGGCTCTGATCCGCCTCCTGCAGCAATACGACATCAGCCTTGGCATTCCTTTTGAGCCCTATGCCATGAAGAGCATGATCGGGCATATGAAGAATTTCCTCCGCGATAAATCCTGGTACATACAGGTTCCCAGACGCATCAAAGAGAAGGGCGCATTGGTTCAGCAGGCCATTGACGAGTTGACCGTCAAGCTGGAGCGTTCGCCCGATGTGGGCGAAATCGCCAGATACCTTGATCTGTCTGTGGAGGAAGCGGTGGAGGTTCTTGCCGGCAGGGAATGCTATCATTACGTATCGCTGGATTCCCCGCTGTCTCAGGAAGAGACCGGCGCCACGCTGGGCGAACTGATCAGCTCGGACGCGAATGACTATGATACCGTAGAGCGGCGCATGGATTTGCAGCAGGCGCTTGGGCAACTGAAGGAACAGGAGCAGAAGGTGCTGCTGCTGGCATTTCAGGAAGGGCAGTCCCAGCGGGCGATTGCCCAGAAGCTGGGTGTATCGCAAATGAGCGTATCGCGCATCCAGAAGCGGGCCACCGAGAAGCTGAAGCAGATTATGTCCAATTCGACCTATTGATAGATTGTAAACTGCGAAAGGGCATGGAACCGCCGGAGCGGGACCATGCCCTTTATGTCTGCGCGCCTTCTTCAACTGTTGGCGTCAATGTACTTTTTGATTTCGGCCAGATACTCGCCGATGACCGGCACGTTAACAAACAGACTGAGGACATACCCCAGTATGCCCAGCACAATGAATGTGCCAAGAGATAGACCAAGCCCCCGGGAAACGCCGGCCATAAGATTGGTAATGATCCGCTTCTTGGGGTCTGTATAATTCTCCAGAATATCCTTGAATTCCGATTTCTCCAGCGACTCGGCGATTTGGTCCAGCCGGGTATTCAGCCGCTTCACCTCATGGCGGAGCTCGAACGGGTGATCATCGACCTCGTAGTTTTTCATTTTTCCTGTAAGATTGCCCATAAAGGTTCCTCCCGCTTGTTAATCGCTGAACGGACCTTGGTTGTTAGCATTAATCAGGCGTCATGCAATAGCGGCAGCCAGCTGCAATCAGCTGGCTGCCGGATGGAAGAAGAATAGAGAGCTTGCAGCAACCGCGCTTTGCGTGAACCGCTTAATGGGTGGCTTTCACCTCATCCGAAGCGTTCTTGGCTTCTTCGGTGATATCCTTCGAGGCGGCCCTGATATCCTCGCCTACCTCTGCGGAAGCCGTGTCGGCCGTATCGGCAACCTTCTTTCCGGTCTCCTGGAGAGTAGCGGCAATTTGCTGCTTGCTGTCGCTGACGGTTGACTTGATATCGGCGGCTCTGGACGATACGGTACTGGCCAGATCGGAAACCTTGCTGGTTACGGTGCCGGCCAGGTCAGCCACTTTTCCGCCGACTGCGGTAGCCAGCGATTTGGTCTTGTCGGTAACCGTGCCAGAGAATTCTTTCGTCTTGTCGGTGGCTATGCTCAATTTGTCGGAGAGATCGCTGCGGACCTCGCGCCCCGGTTTGGGAGCGAAGAGAAGGGCCGCCGCCGCGCCGATCAGACCGCCAATAAGAAGTCCCTTCGCGAAGGTTGTTCCGCTGTGGACCGGATATTCCAGTTCTTCTTTACTCATCACAATCACTCCTCGGGTAGAATAAGGTAAATCCAAAGTCGGAAGGCGCCCCCGGCAGTCCTGTAGCCAGGCCCGGCAGGAATACGAATAACGATTCCCCGCATACGAGCGCCTTCTTCATTTGGAAGTCGGCCTTACAATGAATTGATCTTGACTTCTTACTTCGTATATAAACGTTTACGTATCCCCTGAAACAGCAAAGAGTATGGGAAAGACTGGCGGAGCATGAGTGCTGAAAGAGAAGAACAGACATGAAAATATGGAGTAAATCGTTCTTTTTAGCCCTTTACAAAAGACTTCCCATGACTGCTAGATTATATAGTTCTTTTAAATGGGATGGTTCCAACAGCTTCTATATATTAGGAAGCACACAGAGATAAAGGAGAGACCAAATATGGAGACGGTTTTGGTAAAGGAGTATCGGGCCAATCTGATGGAATGCGCCCATAGCGGGCATATTGCAATGGTGGGGGAGAACGGCGTTCTGAAAGGGTATGCGGGGGACCCCGGCTTTGTATCCTTTACCCGTTCTTCAGCTAAGCCGCTGCAGGCGATCCCGGGCATTCGCGGCGGAATTGAAGGCAAGTACGGTCTGACCGCAGCCGAAATCGCCCTGATGACCGCTTCGCACCGGGGGGAGAGCTATCACCTTCGGACGCTGGAGAGTATGGCGGCCAAGACGGGTATAACCGAAGGCTGCCTGATCTGCGCTTCCAGCTATCCGCTCGACGAAGCCAGCCGCGAGGAGGCGATTCGCAGCTTGGGCAAGCGGAAGCTGTACCATAACTGCTCCGGCAAGCATCTGGGGCTTCTGTCTTACAGTAAATCGAAGGCACTGCCGCTGGAGGGGTACGCGCAGCCGGAGCATCCGGTTCAGCAGGAGATTCTCCAAACGGTCGCCTATATGGCCGGTCTGGCGCCAAAGGATATCGCCCTCGGAACGGACGGCTGCGGCTTGCCGGTGTTCGCTCTCCCTCTAACCGGCTTGGCCCACGCCTATTTGAAGCTGGCCTGTCCCGAGCTGATCGACGATCCTGGAACCAGAGAGGCGGTCAAGGTCATCACATCGGCCATGCATGCCCATCCGGAGATGGTGGCCGGACACGGACGGCTGGACTCGCTGCTGCTGGAAGACGGGAACATCGTGGCCAAAGGCGGCTTCAAGGGCGTATATTGCTTCGGGCTGCGGAGCGAACGTCTCGGATTTGCCTTTAAGGTGCTGGACGGCTCGGAAGAAGAATGGGGCCTGATTGTCCGCAGTATTCTGGAGCAGATCGGCTATGCGAACCGGTCGTTGCTAACGAGGCTTGCGGCCGCTTTCCCGGACGCTATCGAGAATGATGAAGGCATGCGGGTCGGCTATGCGGAGACGGTATTCAAACTGGAGTTATTGTAAATAGAAAGAGCCTGTTCAAGCTGTTACGCTCGAACAGGTTCTTTCATTCAAGGCTGCACGGTTACTTATAATCGCCTTCCAGGTAACGATAGAACGGTTCGTCAACCCAGAAGGAGTACGATTCCAACTGGATGCCGGGCTGGATTTGCTTCAAGCCTTCGGCGATCGCCGCAGTTTGAGCGGGTAGCGAGAAGGTTTGAGCGTAATAGCTCCCATTGGTTATTTTGGTATTGGAAATGAGCTTGTAATCGGGCATTACGGTATTGGAATAGTAAAGGGGCTGCCACCATGAATCCACAATCAGTCCGGATTGATCCTCGCTGTCCTTCTTGGAGTACTTCAGAACGATGCGCTGGAAGTCGTTCTTGTGCTTAACGGTTTGAAATTCAAACGAGAGATCGTATTCCTTCGAATATGCGATGGAAATACCGTCATGATCCTCGACAATTTTATAATCCTGCGGACCCCATTCCTTCAAATAGATGAAAGCGGAGGTCTTGGGTTCAAGCTGCACCTTTGCGTCAATCCCTTCGCTGCGCAGCAGACCGATTAGTTGCAGAGCATGGACGATATTGCTGTGACCGTAAGTTACAGTCAGATCGGGGTTGAAATGAGGACTGTACCGGGAATCCTTGAGATTATACCCGGTCACCATTTGTTGCTTCAGCGCCTGATCGACAACGGACTGCAAGGGCTTGTCTTCCATGATATCTCGGGACAGCCACGCTTGATAGACAAGACGGAAAATGTCCGGGTCCGATATGCGGCCAAGGTAATTTTCGCTTTGCCCGTGAAAAGCAAGAATTTGATCAAGCAGAGCGGAAGCGAAATCGCTGGAGGCTGGCTTCGTCAAAGAAAATGAAAGAAGGGCATCAGAAGGCAGCAGTCCCAAATCTATCGCCGCAGCCAATTCCTGGGCCGCTTGCTTGGATAGTGTGGGATTGCCGGCAATTCGTATCTTGGCCAGCGAGCGCTTCGTTTTCTCCGGGGAGTAAGTATAGGCTAATTCCTTCATGCCCGATGCTTTAAGGGCAATCATGACAGCGTTGCTTTGGGTAAGCGGCCGGTTGGCGTATACGGTGGACTGGGTAATAATGCCTTTGTCGTACAGAGCTGCGGCGGACTCGTAATATGGGCTGCTCTCCGGCAGGTCACTGAATGAAGTCTTGCGCTCATTTGCCTTCAAATCCAGTATTTTCGCCACGGCAGCCATGAAATCCCCTTTGGTTAAGGGATCGGGGAGTACAAGCCCGTAGTGTTCCTTCAAGGCGTGCTTGTTGTCTGCCAGCTTGGATACTGGGACCGGACCGGGCTGCGCCGATTGTGAATAAGCATTGCTCGGCGTCCAGAGGCCGGGAATGAGTAGCGCTGAAATCATAAATGAAACGATAATGCGCGCGCCTTTTGAAATCGTCATAAAGTTCCTCCTGTAAATAAGTAGATTGCCAAGCTTCCTTTTGATAGCTATATGCCCCTGTTTATTCCCCCAGGCCATCACCCCCCCATCGCAATCGAGTATCTCTAAAACGGTCAAAAAACAACAAAATAACAACATTGTTGTTAGGGATTATAACATTAAGCCCGAGAATGGACAATATACTCAAAGAAAAATTAAAAATTTTAGAGAAAAAATGTTGATAACTGAGGTATTATGCATTATTATGTGAATTAATGTTACGCAGGTGATGCTGTTCAATCTCGTTGAGGATTAGAAGTGACTGATATTGTTGTTATTTAATTGAATAGGTAAAACTACATCAAGAGGTGATCAGGATAGCTACAGAGCAGATTCAATCGGTATCGTTTGACGGGGAGACCTTGTATATTCTTGACCAGACCCAATTGCCGGCAGTCACGCAGTATTTGCGAATTACGAGGATTGAGCAATGCTGGCAAGCGATCAAGGAGCTGAAAGTGAGAGGGGCGCCGGCTATTGGCATTGCGGCTGCTTACGGGCTTCTTCTTGGCTTGAAGGATGTAGCCGCTGACGGGTTCGATGATTTCTATCAGGGATTTCAGGAGAAGTCCGAGTATTTGGCCTCTTCCCGCCCCACAGCAGTTAATCTCTTCTGGGCATTAAATCGGATGCATGCACGGTTAATCGCCGAGAAGGAGCATTCGGTCGAAGCTCTGAGAGCGAAGTTGCTTCAAGAGGCGCATGCCATTAGAGCAGAGGATGAAGCGGTATGCCGCAGCATCGGGATGCATGGACTCACTCTATTACATGACGGCATGACCCTATTAACGCATTGCAACGCAGGAGCCATTGCTACAGCCAAATATGGTACGGCGCTGGCGCCTGTCTATTTGGCCAAAGAACGCGGATGGAACTTGAAGGTGATTGCTGACGAGACACGCCCGTTGCTCCAAGGCTCCCGCCTGACGGCGTGGGAGCTAACGGAAGCCGGGATTGACGTTACTCTGATAACTGACAGTATGGCCGCTTATGTAATGTCCAAAGGCTGGGTGGACGCTGTTATTGTAGGCTGCGACCGGGTTGCGGCGAACGGCGACGTCGCCAACAAAATCGGTACTTACGGCGTGGCTCTGCTGGCTAAGGCGCACTGCATTCCATTCTATGTGGCTGCTCCGATGTCGACCATTGATATGGATACGGCATCCGGCGATGCGATCCCAATCGAGGAGCGGGAAGCCGGGGAAATCACTAATGGCTTCGGTGTCCACACTGCTCCGCCAGAGGTGAAGGTATTCAATCCTGCATTTGATGTAACGCCGAATGAGCTGATCTCTGCCATCATTACGGAACAAGGCATTGTCCGTCAGCCTTACAACGAAACGCTAATCGAGTTGTTCAAGCAAGGCGGGAACAGCGGGGAAGGAACCCGACATGTCGAATCATGAAGCGGACGAGGACGTTAAACGGGACATTTGCGAGATCGGAAGGCGTGTGTACGCGAAAGGCTTCGTGGCTGCAAATGACGGCAATATCTCCGTCCGCACGGGAGAGGATGAAGTTTGGATAACTCCTACGGGTGTCAGCAAGGGCGAGATGACGCCGGACATGCTGATTAAAGTCAATCTTGAGGGTGAAGTGCTTCAAGGCAGACTGAAGCCCACTTCTGAAATCAAGATGCATATGAAGGTCTATGAGAAACGGCCCGATATCCGTGCGGTACTTCATGTGCATCCCCCGTATGCCACGGCGTTTGCGATTGCGGGTATCCCGCTTAACATGGCAACAATGCCGGAGACGGTCGTGCATCTTGGCACAATCCCGCTAGCTGAGTATGCCACACCTTCTACGGTGGAGGTTCCTAAGAAGATTGAAGGATTTGTGGCCGACCACAATGGAGTGTTGCTGGAAAATCACGGCGCGCTTACCTGGGGGCGCGATCTGCGCTCCGCCTACTATATGATGGAGTCGCTGGAATTCTGCGCGAAGATCAATTGGATTGCGAAGCAAATGAACGGATTGCGTGAACTGCCTGCCCGGCAGGTTGCCGAGCTGGTACGGATACGGGAACGGATGGGGTTAAGAGGCGAGACGCCCGCCGGTGTTCGGAGTGATAGCGAGCGTAACACGGGATGGACAGACGGAAGGGCTGAGCCGCTCCCGTTCACTGACGGTCAACTGGAGCGCATAGTGGGCAGGATTACGGCTGCGGTGCTTGCCGAGTTGGGACAGATAGATGCGAGAAAGGGTGATGGAATTGCATAGTATCATCGTTAACGCCACGATCCTTACCGTTGATGACTCCAATCGGATTGTGCGGAATGGGGCAGTCGCCTTCAACAACGGAGTGATTACGTATGTCGGAGCTACGCCGGAGGATCTGGACCCCTTCGATGAAGTAATTGACGGACGCCGCCGCATAGTGCTTCCGGGTCTCATTAATACCCATGGGCATGCGGGAATGTCGCTGCTGCGCGGCTATGCGGACGATTTGCCGCTTCAGACCTGGCTGAATGAGAAAATTTGGCCGTGGGAAGCGCGATTTACGGATGAGCATGTGAGATGGGGAACAGGGCTGTCTTTAATCGAGATGATTCGCACAGGAACAACGACCTTCGTCGATATGTACGACCATAACGAGGCAGTCGCGGATATGGCAGCGCCCTCCGGGATGAGGGCCGTCCTCTGCTGCGGGATGATTGGAAGCGATAATCAGAACGTCCGGGACCGGAAGCTCGCTGATGCCGTATCCTTCGCGAAGGCTTGGCACGGACAAGCGGACGGCCGGATTACGGTGATGTTGGCTCCGCACTCGCCCTATACATGTACGCCGCATTTCATAACGCAGATTCTGGATAAGGCGGCTCAGCTTCAGCTTCCCGTACATACGCATATGTCCGAGACGAAGTGGGAGGTCGAGCTTAATGTGCAGAGATACGGCTGCCGTCCGGTTGCTCATCTACACAAGCTGGGCATGTTCGAGCGGCAGACCTTGGTCGCGCATGCGGTTCATCTGACAGAAGAAGAGATGGATCTGCTGGCAGACTGCGACGTTCGCGTATCGCATAATGCAATCAGCAATTTGAAGCTTGCGAGCGGGGTCGCGCCTGTCCCGCAGATGCTTGCCAGAGGGATAAGCGTATCGCTGGGCACAGACAGCTCGGCAAGCAATAATAATCTGAACTTGTTCGAGGAGCTGAAGATGGCGGCCGTTCTGCATAAGGGGACAACCTATGATCCGCTTGCCGTTCCGGCGGAAACAGCGTTGAGAATGGCGACACGCAATGGAGCGGACGCGGTGTTTCAACCGGATTTGATTGGAAGCATCGAGATAGGCAAGCAGGCCGATCTAATCATGCTTGATGCAGGGAGAGCCAACTATCAGCCGGCGCATAATCCCTGCTCGCATGTTGTATATGCCGCTAACGGACTGGACGTCACGGATACTATCGTGGCGGGTAAGTTTCTCATGCGCAACGGAGAGTTGCTCACGCTCGATGAAGAGCGAGTGATGTATGAGGCCAACCGGATGGTGGGCCAGCTTATGCGTGGAGATTGATCCGTCTGCCGAAGCAGGCGGAATAAGCGGAACGCCGGTCAACGTCAAGCTTACTGAATGAAGGAGGGGCAATGATGGAGCTAAAGGACAGAATTGATCATGCCAAAGCATATATTCAGCGTTTAACTGATGACCGCCCGGAGGTCGGACTGATTCTCGGATCGGGACTCGGGGATTTGGCTGACGAAATGGAGGATGCAATCAAGATCCCTTATCATGAAATTCCGTTCTTCTCCAGAACCAGCGTGGAGAGCCATGCCGGTCTGCTCGTAATCGGCAGGCTGGAGGGCAAGGCGGTCATCGCGATGCAGGGCAGGTTTCATTATTATGAGGGGCATTCCATGGATGCCGTTACCTTCCCGGTTAGAGTCATGCGGGCGCTTGGGACCGAGCGGCTGCTGATTACCAATTCAAGCGGCGGCGTGAACGAGTCTTATCAGACAGGCGATGTGATGATTATCAGTGATCATATTAATTTAATGGGAGCCAACCCGCTTGTCGGACCCAATGACGACCGGTTGGGCGTCCGGTTTCCCGATCTGACGAATGCGTATTGCCCAGATCTCAGGCGGCTTGCGCATCAGGCGGCGGCGGATCAGGGAATAGGTCTTCAAGAGGGGGTATACGTCGGCTGGAGCGGACCATCATTTGAGACACCCGCCGAAGTTCGAATGACGCGAATCCTGGGCGGGGATGCGGTCGGCATGTCAACGATTCCCGAAGTCATCGCGGCCAATCATGCCGGGATGAAGGTGCTGGCGCTGTCCTGTGTCTGTAATATGGCCGCAGGCATTATGCCAGGGGAGCTAACGTCTGAAGAAGTATTCGAAGCTGCCAGAGGGTTGAAGGGAAAGCTGACGGGACTGGTTAGAGGAATCTTGAAGCTGATCTGAAGGAAGGCGTGAGCCGATCATTGACCGAATCTGGTGAATGATGAACCATACCATGAATGGGGAGTAGGACGATGAAGAAGAGCGCATTGTTGATTATGATACTGGTGATAGCGATGATAGCGGCCGGATGCTCGGCTAATGATACGAAGGGCCGGGAATCGGCTGCCGATGACACAAAACAGAAGCGTGTAGCGCTTATAACACCGGAAAAAATTGGCGTGAACCCCTTCTTTCAAATTATGGATGAAGGCGCGAAGCAAGCGGCGTCAACCTATAAATTGGAGCAAAAAACGCTGGAGTCGGCGGACCCGAATGCCATTGAGGAAAATCTGCGGGTTGCGGTTGCCGAGAACTACGATCTGATTATTACGTCTTCCTTCCAGTCCGCCGATGCCTTGAAGAAGGTAGCCGCGGAAAATCCGGACAAAAAATTCGTTATTATTGACGATGTTGTGGATTTGCCTAATGTTCGCAGCGCGGTGTTCCGCGAGCAGGAGGCCGCTTATTTGCTCGGAGCAGCAGCAGGTCTGTCCACAAAGAGCAATACAGTGGGGATGGTCGTTGCCATGGACATCCCGCTTATGAAGAAATGGACAAGCGGCTTTGAGCAAGGCTTGAAGGCGGTAAACCCTAAGGCTTCGTTCCTCGTCAACTATGTGGGCAGCTTTACCGATCCGGCCAAGGCTAAAGAAATGGCGCTTGTGCAATATTCCAAAGGGGCCGATTTTGTCGCCGGGGCATCGGCGGTAGGGGATCTTGGCGTGTTTGAGGCTGCGAAGGAAAAGGGCTTCTTCACCTCGGGGCAGGATATCGACCGGACGGCGATTGATCCTAAGCATATCGTCATGTCCCAATTGAAGTCGGCCAATCATGTCGTCATTGACAGTATTAAGCAATGGGTTGAAGGCTCCTTTACGCCGGGCGTACACGAATACGGGCTTAAAGAAGACGGAGTTGGCCTAACCTATGTCACGGATAACAACCCGTTCATGACGCAAGCGGCGATAGAGAAGGTTTCACAAATTCGCAGTGATATCATTTCAGGCAAGATTACTGTCGTTAATCCGCTGAAATAATGATTCGCCAGACTTTAAGGCCAACTGTGGCTGGCCGGTTTGCTCTTATGCGAAAGGAGGTATCATAGATGACCACCGTGCTTGAAACCAGGCAGATCACGAAGATTTACGGTGATTTCACAGCGAATGACGGCATTGATTTTTCTTTGCGTAAAGGTGAGATTCATGCCATCGTCGGAGAGAATGGCGCAGGGAAAACAACGCTGATGAGAATGCTCTACGGAATGGAGTCTCCAACTTCGGGGGACATTGTGCGTCATGGTGAAGTGAAGCGTTATCAAAGCCCGTCTGATGCGATTCGGAACGGCGTTGGCATGGTGTTTCAGCATTTCATGCTGATTCCCTCCTACACGGTTGCTGAGAATATTGTCATCGGCAATGAGCCTGCAAGGGGAATCTGGTTCGACCGCAGGCTGGCTGCCCGGCGGATTAAAGCCTTATGTGACACTTACCAACTGCATGTTGACCCGGAACAGAAGGTATCCGAGTGCTCGCTTGGAATCCGGCAGCGGATTGAAATTTTAAAGGTGCTGTACAATGGGGCGGACATCATTATTCTGGACGAGCCGACGGCCGTTCTGACGCCGCTGGAAGTTAAGGAATTGCTGGTAACCATGAAGCGGCTTGCCAAGCAGGGGAAGAGTATGATCCTGATTACACACAAATTGCATGAGGTCATGGAGGTGGCAGACCGTATTACCGTGCTGCGCGGCGGCAAGGTGACCGGAGTGCTGGCCGCGAGCAGCACCAGCACTGCGGAGATTTCTCGTCTGATGGTGGGCCGGGAGCTGGAGGGAGTTACCCGGCAAGACCATGCCGCAGGAGAGCCTGTTCTGCGGGTACGCAGTTTAGGCGTGGAGGGAGCTAACGGGAAGGCGCTGCTGAAAAATATCACTTTCGATGTGTGCGCCGGGGAAATAGTAGGTGTCGCGGGTGTCTCCGGCAACGGCCAGTCAGAACTGGTCCAAGTGTTGAACGGACTGATGAAGGCGGATCAAGGTCGTGTCCTCCTGGGCGGGACCGATGTGACCAACTTGTCGGTGCGGCGAATCCGGGCGGCAGGACTGGCCCATATTCCTGAGGATCGTTACTTGTGGGGGGCCTCCAAGGATGCCAGCATTAAGGAGAACGCGATGATGGGCCATTACCGCAAAGAAGGCTATCACCGCTTGGGATGGCTAAAGCACAGGAAGCTGAACCGGCTGGTCAGCGGCTGGGTAGAGTCGTTCGCGGTCAAGACAACCTCCATTTACGAGCAGGCCCAGCATCTGTCCGGAGGGAACCTGCAGAAGCTGATCTCGGCAAGGGAACTCGGTCAAGAGACGGAATGTCTGATTGCGGCGGAGCCGACTCGCGGAGTTGACCTCGGCGCTATGGAGCTGATTCATCGGCAGTTATTGAAGAAGCGGGAGCGCGGGGAGGCCGTATTGGTTATTTCATCCGAGCTATCGGAAATTATGACGCTCTCGGATCGGATTCTTGTTATGTTTGAAGGAGAAATCGTCGGTGAGATTAGAGGCGGGAGCGTCACGGAAGAGGAGATTGGATTGCTGATGGCGGGGGGAGAGAGAGCGTGAAGAACTGGAAGCCTCTGCTTCACTCGATGATTCAGCCGATTGTGGCAATGCTGTGCGGCATTGCGGCAGGAGCCATCGTAATCAGCTTTACCGGGGAATCCATAATGGAGGCTTATCAGGAGCTGTGGCGGGGCGCATTTGGCAGCCTTTACTTCATCTCCAGCACGCTGACCAGGGCGACGCCGATCATTCTGTGCGGTCTCGGGATCGCCTTTGCTTTTCGGACGGGCTTGTTCAATATGGGGGCGGAAGGGCAAATGGTGCTAGGCGGCTTGGCGGCTGCTTTAACTGCGCTCTATATTCCCGGGTCAGGCTGGGTGAAGCTGGCTGTCG
>NZ_ASSC01000535.1 GCF_000520735.1 Paenibacillus forsythiae T98 | reverse complement strand
GGCAGGCGGCCTGCTCCTTCACGGAGCTTGCCATCCTGCCGTTTTGCAATTCCATGCGGCCACCCCGGTACAAGGGCAGCCTCTCATCTCTCATGAAAGATTGTTCCCCGGCGCGCCGAGGCGGTCAATCTTCCCGCTTCCTCTCACTATGCCTGATGCTCAAAGCTATCAATCAGCTCGTCAAGAATGTCCCGGCTGACCATTTTGCCCTTGAAGTTAATCAGGTTCTCCGAGCTTCCGGAGAAAATGCAGGTAGGTTCATATTTTCTGAGAATGATCTTCTCGCCGTCGACAAAAATTTCAAGCGGGTCCTTGATGTCAATCCCCATCGTGCGGCGAAGCTCAATCGGAATGACGATACGTCCCAGCTCATCCACTTTTCTTACAATTCCTGTTGCCTTCATCCAAAGTATCCCCCTCGAAATAACACTTTTTATAATCATTTACATATGGAAACGCTTAAGTCCCATTAAGAGTTAGAAGTGGTTACACTCTATTTTGAATTGTAAGGGGCTTCCTCCTATCTGTCAAATCAATTTTCTACATCTTTTGATACATATCGACAAAAAACATATAAAAGTGTTGCCGAATTCGACAAATTTCCGACCTATTACTAATAATTTAATCTAAAATCAGTGCTTTTTAACAGCGAATACATAAAAAAAGAGCCCTTTATTTATGGGACTCTGGGACTCTCTTTTTTATTTCCAATCTTTTCGCTTCTTGGCGACCTTATAGGCAAGCTCGTCTTTCCTCGGCCCAACGGCGTAAATGTCGATAATTGTAAGTTGGGGCTGCTCCTCCGCTACACGATAAATTACTCGGATACCCTCGTCAAGCAAACGAAGCTTTATAGCCCCTGCCAGATCACCGTGAAGTTGCCAATCCGGATTGATTTCATGCGGGTTAGAGTTGGTCTTAAACCTTTTAATAATAGCTTTCAAAATGATTTTGATATCGCCTTTTGGATAGTCAAGTAAATCTTCCAGCGCACCCGTCTTAAAGCGGATATCTACTTTTGATATGACATGTGACATGTCTTATTAATCATTTTTTCTCATCAAAAAAAAGCAGCGGCCACTAGGCCGCCGCTCCTGACGTTACTTTACGCTTGTATTTTTCTCGGACACATTGCCCTTTGAATCGACAAAAGCGTTGTATGACAGCTTGTTCAGCGTCTGAATAATCTTCTTGTTATAATTCGCATCCATAAATACCGGCTGGCCGCGCATGATTTTAACCGGCGTTATGCTGGCGGACAGCTTGTCGCCGGAAATTTGAAAGTTGGCCAGCATCGAATCCAGCGTCTTCTCTCCGCCCCGCGAGGAGCGGTTGAACACAAAATTCCCAAGCGAATAGTAGACCGGCTTGTGCTTGTAGTATTCAACCCCCATCAGGCAGTGGCTGTGCGAGCCGATAATGAGATCCGCCCCGCTGTCGATCATCTGCCTGGCCAGCTGACGGGATGCTTGCAGCGGGTAATCCTTGAATTCCTGATTCCAGTGAATGTACACGACCGTGAAATCACTGGCTTTGGCCGCTTGCCTGATCTTGCCAAGCAGCGGTTCCGTGCTGTAAGCCGAGGCCGCTCCCGGCTTGTTCCTGCCCGCATACCATGAAGGATCGGACAGCACACGGCTTACGCCCAGCACGGCGATCTTCTTGCCTTTTACATACCTGGTGTAAGGCTTGAACGCCTCGTCCATATCCTTGCCCGCTCCCGTCCGTCCAATCCCGTACTTGTCCAGAAAGGACAACGTGTCCAGCATCGCGGTCTGTCCGTAATCCAGAATATGGTTGTTCGCCACGGTCACTCCGTCAATTCCGGCATAATTTAGCCCGGCGAGCGTGCCCGGCCTCGACCGGAACGCGAATGTTTTGTCCGCCGCCTGGCCTCTTGTTGAAACGGGCGTCTCCAGATTGGCGAAAGCCACATCCGCTGTCTTCAATACGGGCGCCACTTTCAGGAAGGGGTAGTTCACCCCGTACTTTGCAATCTGATCACCGACATAGCCGTCAAGCAGAATGTCTCCGGCGAATACCAGGCTGACACGATCCGAGGCTGACGCCTGATTTGGAGCGGACGCCGCTGCTCCAGTTCCTTCCTGCGCGTATAGAACCAACATAATCACGATGATGATTGCTGAACATTTTCGCAAATGAATCCCCTCTCTATTGTCGCTTTCATGCGGGTCAATCCCAGCACCTATCCCATTCTACTATAACCAACCATTCTATTAAAGTGCTGGAAGAAAGGGTCAAAAAAAGTCCCACGCCCCACACCAGCGTGGAGAATGGAACTCATTGATTCAGAACACCCTTTTGTACTCCCGGTCCTCCTTGAGAATCTCCACGGCTTCCCTGAACCGCTGCGAATGCACGACCTCCCGCTCCCTGAGGAACTTGAGACTATCCATCAGATCCACATCATCGGTCATGTTGATCAGCCACTGGTATGTAGCCCGGGCCTTTTCCTCTGCGGCAATGTCTTCGTACAGATCGGCAATCGGGTCTCCTTTGGCCTGAATATAGGCGGCGGTCCACGGCACCCCTCCTGCATTCTCGTAATAAAGAGCCGAGTCATGGTTGGCATAATGGGCGCCGAGTCCGGCCTCCTTCAACTGCTCCACGGTCGCATCTTTGGTCAGCTTGTAGACCATCGTTGCAATCATTTCCAAATGGGCCAGCTCTTCCGTTGAAATGTCAGTCAGCAGTCCGATAATTTTATCCGGGATCGAATATCTTTGATTCATATAGCGAAGAGCGGCGGCCAGCTCCCCATCCGCGCCCCCGTACTGCTCGATCAGGTACTTCGCCATACGGACGTCGCACTTGCCGACCCTTACCGGATACTGCAGCTTTTTTTCATATATCCACACTTGCATAACCTCCTTTTCGTTTGTATGCCTGCCTAGACTTGCCAGGGCCAGGGGCTCTGACTCCATTCCCAGGGACATTTCGAATAGGCGCGCCCAAAGTTCTGCAGCGGACCGTACAGCTCCTGAAACTGTTTGGCCAGCCGGGTCCGCTCCTGGGTAAGCTGGTTAAACTGCTGGATGCTTCTCAGGTCGGCCGGATGGGTATCGAGATACAGATTCAGCTCCACCAGCGCAAAATCAAGCGTCTGCAGCTGCTCCAGCAATTCATAGTAACGGGGGTCGCAAGAAGTTGTATCCATCTCTTAATTCCCTCCCCTGTTTTGAGGTGAATACGGGCTAAACAGCGCCGGCCACAGCGTTCCGAATCTCAGCGCCTCCGGAAGACTGAACTGCGGCAGATTGGGGGGCTGGAATCCCAGAAACAGCTGGGGCGGCACAACATAGGTTTTGCAGAGAATCGGCGGGCAGGGATCGAACGGTCCTCTGAACGGCGCATAAAAGCGCTCCTCAGAATTCGGGAGCTGGGGATTTATTCCCTGGGGATTCAACGCTTGAGAAGTCAACGGTTGAGTGCTCAACGGTTATTCCTCCTTTGCTTCCTTCTTGGCTTCGCAGAGCAAAGCCACACGGAATATCTTCGTAACTAATCTATGAAGGCCGCCCGCCAATAAGACGTTGTTCAGCAAAAAAAGACCCGCCCCAGGGAAAGCGCCGTTCGTGGCGCGGGGCGAGTCTTATGGGATCAGAGACGGACATGCAAGGCGAGCTTCACCGCTTCAATGGTTCTCCGTCTGAGCTTCAGCCTGCTCCTCTTCAGGAGGCGCAGGCTCCCGGTGAATATTGATCCGGGTAATTCGGAGCCGGGTGGATTCCTCCACCTCAAATATGACATGATCGACGACTCTGCGCTTTCCTTTGGCCGGGTTGCCCTCAAGCTCCTTGAACAGCCAGCCGCCGATGGAGTCGACCTCTTCGTCCTCAATCTGGATGCCTGTCAGGTCATTGACATCCTCGATCAGCATCCGTCCGTCAACCGAGATATAGCCGTTATCCCTATACTCCACATCGGGGCGCTCATCTTCGAATTCGTCATGCAGGTCGCCAACGATCTCTTCGATGATTTCCTCCGCTGTAAGCAGACCGGCCGTGCCTCCGTATTCATCCACAACCAGTGTCATCTGGGAATGATGCTTCTGCATCAGCCGCAGCGCATGGCTGATCTCAATCGACTCCGGCACGTTCAGGATCGGACGGACCAGCGTCGCCAAATCGCCCTGCTGCTCCGGGGAGGCGAGCAGAAAATCGGTAATATGCACAAAGCCGATGATCCGGTCCTTGTCCTCCAATGCCACGGGATAGCGGGAATGCTTGGTCTCCGAGACAATCCGCATATTCTCTTCCACGGACAGGTTCGTGTACAGGCAGTCCATATCCGTCCGGGGAAGCATTACCTCGCGGGCCAGACGGTCGGAGAACTCGAATAAATTGTCCATCAGCTTCATTTCATCCTTGTCGATCACGCCGCTCTTCGCGCTCTGATTCATCAGGATGCGGATTTCCTCCTCCGAGTGGGCGGCCTCCGCCTCGCTGGCGGGCTCTACGCCGATCAGGCGCAGCAGCCAGTTCGCCGAGGCGTTCAGCACCCAGATCACCGGGAAGAACAGCCTGTAAAAGAAAATTAACGGAGCCGAGAGCAGCAGCGCTGAGCCCTCCGTTCTCTGGATCGCCAGAGATTTGGGCGCCAGCTCGCCAAGCACAATATGTAAGAAGGTGATAATGCAGAAGCCGACAACGACCGATACGGTTGAAATAAAGGTATGGTCCGTGACCCCCAGCTTGAACATCAGGGGCTCAACCAGCAGCTCCGAAATCGCCGGCTCTCCTACCCAGCCAAGGCCAAGCGAGGCCAATGTGATGCCGAGCTGGGTGGCGGACAGATAAGCGTCAAGCCGGTGGTTGACTTTAAGCGCATAGTTCGCCAGCTTGTTGCCTTCGGCCTGAAGCTGCGTCAGGCGGGATTGGCGAACCTTCACAAGCGAGAACTCCGCCGCCACGAAGATACCGTTCAAAAAGACGAGCACCAGAACAAGCAGAAGGTTTAGCACTAAACTCCCTACCTCAAATTCCGTATGCACGATAACAACGCCCCATTTCTACAAATTGATCGCTTTCCTCGATTTAAAATCAATATCCGGGTAATACATTTCTTTCACCAACAGATTGGGGCCGCAGCAGCCGGCATCGGCGCAGTGGCAGTTCACCTTCTGGTTCAACGGATGCTCATTTTGCCATTTGGCAAAAATATCGTCCAGCTTGCTTGCGTAGATGTTCCCGAATGCGGGGATATCGGCAAAATCCGTAACGAACACATCACCCGTAAACATGTTGACATTGACGCGGTTGCGGCCGTCCGGATCATTACGCACCGTTACGTTCTTCTCGGACTTCAGACGGCGCAGCAGCCCGCGGTCTTCCTCAAGAACGCTGCAGGCGAAAAAGGGCAGCGTTCCAAACAGCATCCACATCCCGGGGTCCCGTCGGTCCAGCAGGGAATGGATGGCGGCAGCCATCTCCTTCAGCGACAGAACCGGAAGCGAAGACGCGAAATTGGTGGCGTACATCGGATGGACTTCATGCCTGCGGCAGCCCATTTCTCCGATCAGCCGGTGAATTTCCGGCAGCTTGCCGTGCGTTCGGTAGTTGATCATCGATTCCGCCGAAATGAACATGCCTTCCCCGCTAAGCCGCCGGGCATTCTCCAGCATGGTGTCATACAGGCGATAAGCCGTCTCTTTCGCTACGGCATGACCGCTGCCCGCAAAGCCCACCTCATGAAAATCATCGCCGTTCACATAGTTGAACGAGATGTGCATAACGTCGAGATACGGAAGCAGCTTCTCATACCGGGAATACGGCATCGTCAGATTCGAATTCATCTGTGAGCGCACCCCGCGCTCCTTCGCATATTTGAGCAGCGGAACAATCATATTGTCCACAGTGTCCGCGCGAAACATCGGTTCTCCGCCGGTAATGCTGATCGTCTCCAGATGCTCGACCTGCTCCAGCCGGTTCAGCATGCTCTCAAGCGGCAGCATTTCTCCTTCCCGCGACGTCAGGCTATCGCCCACGGCACAGTGCTCGCAGCGCATATTGCACAGATTCGTTACCGTCATTTCCACACTGGTGAGCACATGCTTGCCGTACCTTTGCAGCGAGGAGATCGGGTCCCACGGATCATAGCTGGGTGACAGTTCCTTAGTTATTGAGGCTGGCGGTTGAAACCTGTTCATGTGCAGTAACTCCTTCAATTGCAATGCTTATTCTCTTTATTAACCAAAAAAATTACGGAAAACTTCCGTCTTATCCCTTATCATACCATGAACTTTTATAAAAGCGCATCGCCTCCGGGTCTTCTTACCCTTCAAAGAGGCCAGGCCGGCAAAAAACAGAATGCAGCGAAAGAACGGGAGCCAAGGGATCCTCCAGGCTGGAGGCCCCTTCTTCCCGTTCCCGCTGCATGGCGATCGGCTCCGCGTTAGACCCCCGGCGATTGCTGCTGCGGGCATCCGCCGCTAATCCATCACGCTGGAAATGATCACGGACAGGGTCTTGCGCAGATCAAGTTCATACGGAGTGATCTTCTCTCTCTCCGGACCTTCAATGACCCTTACCACGGGTCTGTGGGGAAGGCTCGGATCGATTCTGACGACCACGCCGGTCTCTCCGTTGCTGAGTCTGACATGCAGACCAATAGGGTAAATCGCCACACGGTCACGAAAAATCTCCAGCTGCTGCTGCTCGTACAGCGTGCCTGAGCCGACATAGAGCGCCTCCACTGCCTGGTGCGGCAGCATGGCCTTTTTATAGACACGGCTGGAAGTCATCGCGTCATAGGAATCCGCGACGCCGATCCACTTGGCGAATTCGTGAATCTGTGGACCCAGAAGGCCGCGCGGATAGCCGGACCCGTTAATCCGTTCATGATGCTGCAATGCGCAGTGGGCGACGAGCAAGGGAATGTTCGGCTCTTCCTTCAGAATTTTGAAGCCGATCTCGGTATGCGCCTGCATGTGCCGGAACTCCTCATCGTTTAGCATGCCCGGTTTTTGCACGATTTTGACCGGAATCTGCGTCTTGCCGATATCATGGAGCAGAGCGCCCAGACCAAGCATGTTCAGGTCGCTGCGGCTGTAGCCATAAGCGATTCCAAGCACCAGCGTATACAGGCATACGTTCAGTGAATGAGAATACAGATAATTATCGGTAGTATGCATGTCATGCAGCATAATCATCGGATCTTCCTGCCCGGACATATCGTCCAGAATGGAATCCATAACCTTGGAGAATTTCTTGTCCAGATGATAGAAGCCTTTCCTGATGCCCGAAGCGCCCGACATTTCCTGAAACTGGGTGCGTATCGTCTTCAGCGCCTGATTGCGGGTCTCACCCTGAAGGATATCGGGAATTTCCACATCCTCCGTCAACTCGTCATGAATGTATACATACCCGATATCTATTCTGGACAAGCGGCTAATCAGCGAAGCGTTAAGCACGACACCGTCAGAGAGCAGCACCAGCCCTTCATCATTATATATTTTTCTGCCCAGCCTCATCCCCTCTTGAAGCCGGTTGATTGGTACCAAACGCAACTTGGCTCACTCCTGCCTAAACGGTAATTAGGTGCCTTGCTACAACTTCATGATCATACATATATCTATACCGTTACTACTGCGTACAGCAAGCGAGTCAATCCCATGGCAACATCGCTGCGGTAACAAATATCAGCGCATAACGAACAACCAGAAACAGGCGGCCAGCAGAAAACGGTAAATGGCAAAATGGGTAAGCCGGATTTTTTGAATCAGGCGCATGAACAAAATAACGACGATGTAAGCCACAACGAACGAAACGAGGAATCCGATAGCAAAGATGCCAATCGTATCGCCGGTAATCTCCTTGTACGAATCGAGCAGCTCATACCCTGAAGCCACGCACATGATCGGGATGGCGATCAGGAAGGAGAAATCGGCGGAAGCCTTATAGCTGACCCCGGTCAGCATGCCGCCGGAGATGGTTGAGCCGGACCGTGAGAAGCCAGGCCACAGTACGGAAATAATCTGGTACAATCCGATCGCCAGCGCCTGGCCGTAGGATATGTCGTCCAGTTCTTCCGCCGTAATCCGGACTTTGCGCTTGTTGACCCATTCGGCGACAATCATCAGAATCCCCCCGGCGACAAGCGCCCACAGCACCGTACTGGCGCTAAATAGACTCTTGATAAAATCACGGGCGAAAAAAGCTACCGCCAGCGCCGGAACGATGCCCAGAAGCACGTGAATGAGGTTGAGCCGCGACCGGGGCATAACGCCTCCTCCAGCGCTCTTGCGGCCGATCCCCAGCAGGTCGAGTATGCGGCGGCGGTAGACGAGCGCGATGGCGAGAATGGCGCCCAGTTGAATGACAATTTCGAAGGTCTTCATCAAATCATCCTGCTCACTGAATCCAAGCAGCCGGGAGGTCAGAATCATGTGTCCGGTAGAGGAAACAGGGATAAATTCGGTAACTCCTTCAACAATAGCTAGAATAATGGCTGTAATCGTGTCCATATGGGCCTCCTAAACAGTTCTGCGATTTGGGGTACATAAAAAGAAGCCGGGCCGCCAGCTAGAAGGTTCTCGGTTCCCAGCGGGCCTGCGCGCACTCGTCCAGACTTCCCGGGCGCTGCAGTTCCATCCGCAGCAGGTCCCGCAGGAAATGAGGCAGCAGGAACAGAACATCCTGTCCATTGCCTATGGATTCATAGCCCGTACGAAAAGTGAACATGTCGATCGTTCCGATGGAATACTCCCTGTTGTCCTCAAGCGGCTGTCCGTCGACAAAAACTGCAATATTTTCATCATAAGGCATCGCATGAGGATCGTACAGGATTTTTATTCCGTCCACCGCCAGACCGCCGAGCCGCTCTCCCCGGAAGCCGTAACCGTAGATGACCTTCTCGCGGAACTCGGCCGCCAGACTCTGCTTCAGCGCGGTGCGAATATCGTTGCCGGACAGACGCATCACGCACGGATTGATCGGGGAAGGACAAAGCGAATGCAGCATACCCGCCGTAATCTCTCCCATGGGGAGCGGCCCGAGCAGCTGTCCGGCATTGACCAGCGAGAACGCAGTACCCGTGAACTGCCTCACCGCTTGCGCCAGCAAATTCGCAAAGGGCGATTCTCCGCTGATGTCAAGCGGGAGGCTCCGGTCGGTAATGGCAACCGTCTCGCTTAACGCTTCCTTTCCGCGCTGCAAATGGATCGCGGCCGCCTCAGAGACGGTGGATTCGGACAGCGAGGGATCGACGGGGAGACACTCTCCCGCTACATAATGGAAAGGCTCATCTTCTCCGCCGCGTTCGAATACCAGCCGCCCCAGGTAGCGCCCAAACTTCCCTGCGCCGCACACCGCCGTGCCGCCGATGATCAGCGGCTGTTCCAGCACATGATGGGTATGTCCACCCAGAATGGCGTGAACTCCGTCCAGACGCTCCGCCAGCCGCCGGTCGGCCGGCAGACCCAGATGTGAAAGAATGATCAGAATATCCACTTCCGGCGCGAGCAGCCGGCACTCTTCCCTGAGACATTCCTCCGGCTCCAGCGCATCCCAACCGAGCAGCGAGTAGTACGAAGCAAAGGGGACGGTCGCTCCTGTGACCCCGATCCTGACGCCCTCTCTTTCCAGAATCGCATGGCGCTTCATCCAGCGCGGAGGCTGGCCCGTTGCCGTCTCAACCAAGTTGCAGCACACAACCGGACACTGGGTTCCCGCAAAGACAGTCGACAGCATTTCCCGAGAGAACGTCAGACCTTCATTGTTCCCGATGGTAATGGCGTCATAGCCCGCAAGGTTGATTATGTCAATATTCGCCTGTCCCATCGTTCCTTCGGTCGCCGCGGCTGCCCGATCCATATGGTCGCCAATATCAAAGAGCAATACGATGCCGCCTTGAGCTTCTGCTCTCTGTCTGGCGATATCGGCTGCGAGCGGACTCATCATGTCGAAATGGCTGTGAATATCATTGGTATGAAGAATCGTAAGTCGCTCTGTTTCAGGCCTCATCGTCCAAGCTCCTTCCGGCATTGAAGCCGCCTCGCATAAGGAGGCAGGCAGTTTGTCTTTAGAGCCTAGCATAACATTTTCAATCGCAATATGGTATATTGTAGTCACTACGATCATTTAGAGGTGAACCTAACATGCAAATTTCAATTCGTCTTTTTGCGGGGCTGGCTGAAGCGCTCGGTTCCCAGACTCTGGATTTCCACGTACCCGAGCCTCAGGTGACTGCCGGCAAGCTCAAGGAGCTGCTGTCCGCTTCCTACCCCGAAGCCGCCGGTCAGATTGCCGTCTCCATGATTGCCATCGATCGCGAATACGCTCCGGAAGACACGGTTATCTCCCCGTCCTCCGAAGTGGCGCTTATCCCTCCGGTTTCCGGAGGGGAGCCTTCCCCGGACGAGGGGAACTCCCGGAATGGACTCTATACCGTGACGGAGCAGCCGCTCCGTACGGACGACATCCTGGACAAGGTGCTGGACAAGGGTCATGGCGCTTCTCTTGTCTTCATCGGAACAACGCGGGAAATGACCGGAGACGAGCGGACCGAGGCTCTCTACTACGAGGCTTATGCCCCGATGGCGCTCTCCAAGTTTGAAGAAATCGGCCGTGAGGTTATGGAACGCTGGCAAGCGCGGTGCGCCATTTCTCATCGGATCGGATATGTTGGGCTGAAGGAAGCCAGCGTTGTAATCGCCGTTTCCTCCCCGCATCGCGACGCCTGCTATGAAGCAAGCCGCTTCGCAATCGAAGAATTGAAACGTATGGTGCCTATATGGAAAAAAGACATAGGCGCCGCAGCTGAGCACTGGAAAGGCGCGGATAAGGCCCACCTTGAAAATTGGCCTTCGGCTTTCAACTGATTTGCACCGGGGCGTCTATCGTCCGCTTTTCTATAGAAAAAGAAGTTTATGTGCAAGCATGCTGCTTATGCATTCTTAATATTTCAAATAAAGACAGGTAGAGGTGGCATTGAATTTGAAAGTGCACATCACGGATTTAAAGCCCGGTGATTATCTGAAGGAGGATACCTTCAGCCATCGGGGCATTCATATATTGTCCAAAGGATCGCAGCTTCAGGAAGATGACATTAACCGGCTTATTCAGCATGGCGTGGAATATGTTGATATTGAAGGTCCCGTACAGTTTAGCGCCTCGAACCCGTCTGTCATTCAGACGGTGGCCACGCAATTTGACCAAACGATAGAAGGCTTTGAATCGCTCTATATGGAGGCGCTGGCGAAAGGAAGCTTTAATCAGTCCATGGTTGACGATATCCTGAAGCCCCTGCTGAGTTCGCTCGACCAGAGTAAAGATGTCGTTACTTTGCTCCTTCTGCTGGACCGTGATGACGATTACACCTACAATCACTCGCTTCAGGTCGGCATGCTAACTTATTATATTGCCGCCTGGCTTGGTTATTCCAAGAAGGAGTGCTACGATATTTCCCGTGCAGGATACCTGCTTGATATCGGCAAATGCCGCATCCCGGCATCCATTCTGAAGAAGCCCGGCAAGCTGACTCCGGAGGAGTTCCAGGAAGTCCAGCGGCATACTACATATGGCTACGAGATTATCCGCAACTCCATGAGCGACCACAGCACGGCGCTTGTTGCCCTTCAGCATCATGAACGCGAGGACGGCTCGGGTTATCCCGCCAAGCTGGTGAAAGCCGAGATTCATCCGTACGCCCAGATTGCCGCGATTGCCGACGTATATAGCGCTATGACGACATCCCGCGTGTATCAGTCGAAGCAGGAGCTGCTCAGCGTTCTTCGGGAGCTGCACAATCTCGGCTTCGGCAAGCTGAACGGCAAGTCGGTGCAGGCTTTTATCCAGCATCTTATGCCGAACTTTATTGGCAAGCGGGTTCTGCTCAGCACCGGAGATATGGGCGTTATCATACTGAATAATTCAACCGACGTATTTCGGCCCCTGGTACAAAGCGAAGGGCGCTTCATTGATCTTTCCCGGGAACGGAATTTGGCGATTGTTGAGATTTATATGGATTAGCCGGCATTTCGCCATTCCCTCACCATACCTCTCCCCATCCGGGATTTCCATAAGCAGTGATGCTCCGTCACAGCCGGAAACCGCTCATACTCTCACACTGACAGCTTGCCATAGTCATCCCTTTACTCCTTTATTGGTCACACCGCCAGGCACCTGGTCCGGTTATTGTCTCGGGTTAACCAGATCTCTTCCCTCATATAAAAAGGCGGATACAGCTTGTACATCATATTTTCACATAGTTCTATATACCTAGTTCATATCAGGTGTATAATTGGAAGAAAATAGATGTTCAAAGGAGATGCGTTATGGTTAAGCAGGCAATGAGAGCAGGTCTTTTGCTGGCGTTGGCTTTTATCCTCTCCGCCCAGCCGCTCTTTGCGGCAGGCAAGACGGTAAAGGTCAAAGTGACCCTGGTAAGCGCAGAGCTGGTTCACAATGAGCATGTGGGCAATGAGTGGTGGTGGGGCGGTTACGTCAACGGCAAGGAGCTTGAGGAAGGATCATCCGCAACAGTTGACGTAAGCTCTTCTGGCTCGATCGAGCTTCGCGCGGAGGCGCAGGAACTGGACAAATATCCCGAGGACGGAACAGCCAAAGCCACAGTCAAAGTGTCCTCCATTAAATCCTCCATTAACAAAGCCTTGGATGTCACCGTAACCGAAAACCGCGGAAGATATTCCGGAAAACAGGCACACTGGCGCTTTGTATTCAAGATTCAGAAGCTATGATGATTATTCGCTATTTTAAGAAGAGACTGCGTCTGCCCGAAAAGGGGAGACACAGTCTCTTTTGCTGCTGCCTTGTCAAAAACAGGCCCGCCGC
>NZ_ASSC01000534.1 GCF_000520735.1 Paenibacillus forsythiae T98 | reverse complement strand
CCGGAAAAGCCGATCGCCATTGGCGAGAACGGACAAATGCCTGATCCGGCGATGCTGCCCAAATCGCAGAGCAAATGGGTCTTTATGATGACCTGGGGCAAAATGCTTTACGAAAATAACAGCACCACAACCATCAAGAGCTTCCTGAACAATGGGTTTACGTTAACACGCGATGAGATTATTACGGCCATGGCTGCGTTTACGGCACCGGCGCCGAGTCCGACGCCAACGCCGACACCGAGTCCAACGCCGACGCCAACGCCGAGTCCAACGCCGACGCCAACACCGAGTCCGACGCCGGACCCCGTCTATCAGCCGATAGGACAAGATTCGGCCATGCAGGATAATCCCGCAGAACCCGCTGCCGTCGAGCCGCTGCCAGTGCCTTCGGCCACGCCGGAGCCTCCGCAGGCCCGCAACGGGCTGCTGGGTGAATACTTTACCAATATTCAGCTTACGGGTACGCCTGTGCTGACGAGAGAAGAATCGGCCATCGATTTCAACTGGGGAACCGGAGCGCCGGACCCGTCTGTCGGAACGGACCGCTTCTCCGTTCGTTGGAGCGGCAAGATCAAGGCTCTCTACAGCGAGAACTATTCCTTCTATACAAGCTCGGATGATGGCATCCGGTTATGGGTTAACGGGACAGCCGTCATTACCAGTTGGGCCACCCAGTACGGATTAGAACGGAAGGGAAGGATCGATCTGGAAGCCGGCAAGCTGTACGACATTAAAATTGAATATTACGACAATACGGGGAGCGCCAAAGCCCGTTTGATGTGGGAAAGTCCAAGCCAAATCAAGGAGGTCGTTCCCTCCGGCGCGTTGTATCTTCCCGGTTCGCTTTGATATATTTTTGTCCGCAAATGGTCAGGTGAGGCCGCCGATATCATGACAGCATAAATTCATCCCGTTCATTAGAGCCTTGACAGCCCTGCTTTCTTTACAGCAGGGCTTCTAAGCTATCGAGCCCTGTTTGGATAATGGCCGTCATTTCCGGCATCCGGAGGACGACATTCGGGGCGACAATCCGGCTTAAGAAAGGAAAATGACATTGAACAAATTTCGCAAGCATCGGTTGTTTGTTCTGACTGTTCCCTTGATTCTTCTTGTCGCCCTGCTGCCGTGGGCCAACGCCGAGAGTATTCCCCCGGCAGCAATCGGCAAAGCCGCCTCGCCGGTCAATCCTTCAGCTTCGGCCGAATCGCGGAATTTGCTTGAATACCTGGCGAACTTAAGCGGAAAGGGCCTGATCTCCGGCCAGCACGATTACCTTGAAAGCCCGGATGAATTCACGGGCAAGCTGAAGCAGGCTACCGGAAATGACGCCGTTCTGCACGGCTACGAGCTGGGAGCCCTTAACGGCCAGTCGCCCGATACGATTGACCGCCAGCGCGAGGCGGTTGTCAGAAGCGCCATCGATTGGCATAAGAGCGGCGGGATTGTCGCCATGACCTTTCATGAGAATCTTCCCGGCACCTCTCCAACCTGGTCCAACGTGTCTATGAGTCTGAGCCAGAGCGATTTCGATGCCTATGTGACACCCGGCACAGCGCAGTATGACATGCTGATTGCCGACCTCGACAGGACGGCGGTGTATTTGAAGCAGCTGCAGGCTGCCGGAGTGCCCGTGCTGTGGCGCCCGTACCATGAAATGAACGGCGGCTGGTTCTGGTGGGGGAAGAAAAATAATTTTTCCGCGCTCTGGAATATTATGTACGACCGATATGTGGGTAAACATAAATTAGACAATCTGCTCTGGGTATGGAATCCGAACGCGCCCAACGGGTGGGCCGACGCCTATGCGTCCTACTATCCGGGAGCGGACAAAGTGGATGTTCTGGCTGCGGATATTTACAACAACGACTTTCAGCAGATGTATTACGACAGCCTGCTCAAGCTGGCGGACGGGAAGCCGATCGCCATTGGCGAAAGCGGGGAGCTGCCCGATCCTGAGATGCTGGCCAAGAGCCAGAGCAAGTGGGTCTATATGATGACCTGGGGCAAAATGCTGACCGAGAATAACAGCCAGCAGATAATAAGCAGCTTCATGAACGCGGACTATACTTTGTCCAAGAATGATTTCGTCAGGTTGACGAGCAAGCTGGCTGCAGCCGCCGGAAACGGACTGCGGGGAGAATATTTTGACAATAAGGAGCTTGAGGGCGAACCGGTCATAAGCCGTACCGACGCCAATCTTAATTTCACCTGGCGCGATACGCCGCCAGACACAGGCATAGGGAACAATTACTATTCTGTGCGCTGGCAAGGCCGCATTCAGGCTCCGGTTACGGGAACCTACACCATCAAGACGGTGTCCGACGACGGAGTGCGGGTCTGGATTGACGGGAAGCTCATTATCGACAGCTGGGTTCCGCAGAATGATGTGGCCCGGGAAGGAAGCATCCGGCTGAAAAAGAATACCCGTTACAAAATCAAGGTGGAGTACTTTGAGAACAGAGGGAAGGCCGATATGAAGCTGCTCTGGACCAGGCCGGACCGGCAGGAAGAGGTTATTCCATCTGATGCGCTGTTGCTTCCCAGATGAACTTATATCTTTGAAGCCCGGCTTCTTGGAGAAAGCGAGGACAGGGAATGAGAGAATCAGGAAGAGCCCGATCTTTATCTATACTTCTGAAATTTGCAGGACTTGCCATCTTGTTCTTGCTGTCTGTATCGTTTTTGGGGAGTGAGGAGACCGGGAGGACGGATACCGGAATGAACAAGTTCTCCTCCGCGTATGAGACGGCGTCCGATTCCACTGCGGGGGCGATCATCTGGCAGCTCGGCAGCCGGAACGAATCCGCAGGCGAGTTCTCGCCGGCCGATTCTTCAAGCGTTAATCGCGCAATCCTTATAAATTCACCCAAGCTGGATGCGTCCGGGCTTAAAAAAGTGCCTTCCGGTCTTGACGGCCGGAGCGCGCCTGAACTGCGGTTATCTTACCGCTTGAACAAAATCCCGAAGAACGGAGTTCTGTTCCAGGTAAGCATCCTGAACGCCTATAAGTCGGTTCCGCAAATGGCTGTATTCTCGAACAGCGAGCTGTCGGGGATTATTCAAATCGCAGGCGTCGCGGGAACGGGCAGCGAATACAAATTTCGCAAAACTTATGAACTGTATATTCCGAAGGAGCAGCTGCAAGTCGGCGACAACGAGCTTCGACTGAAGACGGTCCATTCCCTGTATGCGTCGAGCGCGGAAGACCAATATTTATGGTGGACCTGGGACGATCTGAAATTGCTGTCGCTGGATGCTCCAATTAAGGAACCGATTCACGGCAGCTATGTGCTGACGGGTACGATGGTCGCCAACAAGCAGTTTTATTTTGATAAAGGCGCCACCACTCATCTGCCTTACATTATGAAATGGCTGGGGGTGGCCTATAGCGGCAATATTATGCGTACAGGCTGCGCCAGCAATGTCAGCTTTTCCTGCTCCGACATGGAGAATTATTACAAAGTGCTCAGGGATTACAATATGCAGTCGGTTGTGCTCCAGCTGTACACCGGAGATATCAAGCTGAAGGAGGATGGCTCCCTGCCGGATAGCGCCAAGAAGAAGCTGACTGATTATTTTCAAAAATACGGCTCTTATTTCCAATATTACGAGGTGGACAATGAGCCCGGATTGTTTAACCGCTCCAAAGCCGTCAATCTGGCGGTGGCCGATTGGCTGAACAAGGAAGGCAAGAAAATTGCACCCCATGTGCAGACGGTCGCCCCCGGCTGGGCGTACTGGCCGACGTACAGGGAGGATTCGTGCGGAAGCCAGCAGGGCGGCGCCAAGCAGTGCGGCGATCCTGACGGCTGGGAGCGCGATCCCGCGCAGCGGATGGAGCTGGAGCAGGTTACCGATCTCACCAACGGGCACTCTTATGGAGATTCTTACGTTGCCAAGAACGGCGGCAGCTTTACCGAGAACCTGAAGACGTTCAAGGTCTCGAATAACGGCCTCCCCAAAAAAATGCTCGTCACAGAATTCGGCACGTCCGACACCCATGTGGACGATTATCATTACGGGGCGAAGGAGCGGACATCGGCCGCATTCGACCGGATCATGAGAGCCCATATCGGTTATGCGGATATGTTCGTGCAGCACGCGGCCTTTTTCTACAACTATAGTCTGTTCCAATTCAAGAATATCAGCCTGAAAAATCATGATCCGGCCAAGACCGAAATTTACTATACGAAAGAGAACGAGGATTCGCGCGTCAGCATCATGCGCAGATTAAGCCTGGCTTATGCCACGCATGGCGCCCCGCTCACTTACAGGCTGTTGAACAAAAGCGCCCTTGCCGACAAGTTGGTCTATGTCCGGGCCGTGGATACTTCGAAGCTGGCTCCGCTGCCGGGATCAAATGCGACCTCGAACAAGGTGCTGGTCAATCTCGTCAACTTCGAGAACACGCCGCAGACCGTCAGCGTCAAGGTTGCCTTGCCCCAGAAAGCGGTGTACGAGGGAGAGCGCTTTGGAAACGGCGATACGTATGAAGAAGCGCGCCGCTACGTGACCGGACTGAATGCGGGACCTGAGCTGACCTTTACGGAGACGCTGGCACCGGGCGAAGCGGTTCAATATATTTTGCAGCCGTCTTCTTCGGTACAAGATGAAGCCCCGCGAGACCTGACGGCGACGGCCGTCAGAGGGACTTCCGTACAGCTCAATTGGCTGGAGGCGCCCGGAACCGGCTATGATGTGCTTCGTTCAGAGGGGACGGGCGGAGCAATGACAATCATAGCCAAAGGTGTCGCGGGCACCTCTTATATCGACCGGGCGCTGCAAGAGGGAGTATCCTACTCCTACGCGGTGCGGGTAACGGGCACGAGCCTGCTGTCTGACAAGACGCAAATTACGGCTACGGGCCTTGTTCCGCTGGACCGGACCGGATGGCAGGCATCGCAGGTTGCCGGCAAGAAGGGCTCGAAGCCTTCAAGCATGATCGACGGAGATCCGAGCACGCGCTGGGATACCGGGGTGAACATGACCTCCGGCGAGGCTGTCCAGATTGATATGGGGAGTTCGCATCGGATCGAAGCGGTCCAAATGGACACCGCGCGTTCTCCTTACGATTATCCAAGAGGTTATGCTATCTACGTGTCGGAGGATGGCGGCAATTGGGAGCTTGTTGCTTCCGGCAGGGGGAAAAAGGACGTTGACATGCACCCCTTTCCGGAGAGGACAGCCAGATATATAAAAATCGTCCAGACCGGGGCGGGCGGAAACTATTGGTCCATCCATGAACTGCAAATCTATTCCAGAGAGTGAGCTCTTGTGAAGAAGAACCCTGTGATGAGGGTTCTTTCGTATTTTCAACATCCGACGGATTCTGACCTTACAAGGAAGGTTGTGATCGCCATGACCCACCAGGCCGATTCCATTATTATGCTTCTGGCCGCCCTGCTGCTGACGGGAGTGCTTTCGACCAAATTCTCCTCGCGCTTCGGGATGCCTTCCCTTGTCCTGTTCATCGCCGCCGGCATGATCGTCAGCCGCTTTGTTTACTATAATAATGTGCCCCTGACGCAGTTTGCGGGCATATTTGCGCTTGTCGTTATCCTGTTTGAAGGCGGAATGCAGACCCGTTTCAAGGATATCAGGCCCATCATCGCTCCTTCACTGGCGCTGTCTACCGTGGGTGTGCTCGCAACAACTGGCGTAGTCGGCCTGTTCGCCACCTGGGTTCTGGATGTTTCGTGGACGGAAGGCCTGCTGTTCGGAGCCATCGTCGGTTCAACCGATGCGGCGGCGGTCTTCTCCGTGCTGGGCGGCAAAAATATCGACAAACGCCTCACCTCGACGCTGGAAGCGGAGTCGGGCAGCAATGATCCGATGGCGGTCTTTCTTACCGTGTCGCTGATTGAGTGGATACAGCATCCGGATACGTCGGTGTGGGGTCTGCTGCTGTCTTTCATATGGGAGATGGGAACCGGCCTCTTGGTCGGCCTGCTCGTCGGCACAATCGCCGTGCAGGTAATCAACCGGATCAACCTCGATTCCACCGGGCTTTACCCCGTAATGGCAGTAGCGTTCGCCGTACTGACCTACGGCTCGGCCGCGCTGCTGCACAGCAGCGGACTGCTTGCGGTATATGTGATGGGACTTGTTCTTGGGAACTCCGAGCTGATCTATCATCGAACGATCCTGAACTTCAATCACGGCTTCGCCTGGATGATGCAGATCTTCATGTTCATGCTGCTCGGCTTGCTTGTATTTCCCCAGGAGCTGGCGAATATCGCTTGGGAAGGACTGCTGCTGTCCTTTATTCTGATGCTGGCGGCAAGGCCGATCGGCGTGTTCCTCAGCCTTGCCTTCTTTAAATACTCGATTTCAGAAAAAGTGCTTATCTCCTGGGCCGGCTTGCGGGGCGCCGTTCCGATTGTTCTCGCGATGTATCCGTTGCTGGCCGGACTTGAGCACGGAAGGCTGTTTTTCAATGTTGTCTTTTTCGTCGTGCTGACTTCGGCCGTTATTCAGGGAACGACCATCTCGCCGCTGGCGGCGAGGCTGAGGCTTGCCAAGGCGCAAGGAGACACTCCTTCGCTAATGGAGCTGGTGGCGCTGGGCAAGACCAATACGGAATTCAACCACATCCGGATCGGGGAGCGGATGCCGATTGCCGGTATGAAAATTTCAGAGATCAGCATGCCGGACGAGACTTTGTTTACCGCCATCGTTCGCGGAAGCAAGGTCGTCACACCGCACGGCGATACAGTGATTGAGCCAGGGGACATGCTGTATGTGCTGAGCCCGAAGGCGAAGCGGGAAGAGATGCGCGGACTTTTCCACAGCGGCAACGGCAGGACGGAAGAACAGGGGGAAGCTTCGGCGGAGTAAACTTCATGCTGGAAGATTGTGACGGAAATAATAGCTGCCGCCGCGATGTGCATGATACAATGTGCAGCAATTATTAGCAGGTGAAAGCATTGCAAAGTGGTCGGATATATGATATTCTATATATAGATTTAGAATAAGTCTAAATATTAAATATTCAAAACCGGGAGGAATGAATCATGAGTACTGATCTGAAAACTCAAACCGAACTGCATGCCACACTGAATCGTCAAACTGCTAACTGGACACTGCTGGGAATTAAACTTCATCATTACCATTGGTTTGTTACCGGAACGGATTTCTTCACGCTGCACAGCCAATTCGAAGAGTTTTATGACGAAGCTGCGGGCTATGTGGATGATGTGGCGGAACGCCTGCTGGCAATCGGCGGCAAGCCCGCTTCCACGATGAAAGAATACCTGGCTCTGTCCAGCCTGCAGGAAGCGGTTGGCGGCGAGAGCGCCAAGGAAATAGTGGCGACCTTGGCCAAGGATTACACGACGATCGCGCAAGAGCTGAGCGCCGGCATTACACTGGCGGAGGAGTCGGGCGATCAGCCGACAGGCGATCTGCTTATCGGTATCAGAGCGAGTGTCGAGAAGCACATCTGGATGCTGAACGCTTACCTCGCATAAGAACCGTCAGCGGCGGCGCGCCGTGCGGCTGTCCATCTGCGGCCGCGATTTAAGAGTATGCAAATGGCCGGTTCCAGTCAGGCTTTGACTGGAACCGGCCATTGTTGATTTGTTGCCGCTCCGGCGGCAGCTACTTGATAAATACGCCGCCGAAGGGGAGAATCTCCCTCAGGAACCGCTTGAAGATGCCGTCCTCATGATTCTCCCGTTCGAATCTCCGGTTCTGCCGGCCCGCCTGAAAGAGAACAGGGCCGCTGCCGGTCATTTTCCAGTGATAGCTCATATGCTGGCTGGCCAGATGATTGCCGTAGACCGTCAGTTCCAGCCGGGCATTCTCGGGATAGGCGATCACGCTCCCGGCATCGACATATAGAGGCTCCACCGGATCAAGGGCCGCTTCGCATACGGTGCCTTCCGTCAGAATGCCAATGCTTCCGCTGCCAGAGAATCTGACCTTGATGATATCCCGGGTTACGAGCATATTCTTTACGCTAAGCACGCGGGTCTGCATGGCAATTCCTTGGCTGTAGAAGAACAAATGCTTGAAGTCGTAGAGCAGGTCATCCTTGCCGTCCAGCATGACGGTCTTGATCCGGTAGCCTGGCGGCAGTGCCGCCGTGAACCGGCAAGGCCCGGTCATTTCCGCCCGGATCAGCTTGCGCTTGCGGTACATTCCCTTTACATCCATGAATCTGTCGGCCCGCCCGGAGGACGGTCCCTGATACGCTATAATCTGCTGCGGGTGCAGCACATGAATTTCCTCATGCTCCTCCAGCGTGAAAGTCAGAGCTTCTCCGCTTGCATCGTACTCTCTGCCCTCGACTTCCGCGTTCATCGTCCGTACTCCTTTCTCATAGTCAAGCACACTCCCCGCCGGCCCCGGCCATCAAAGCAATCTGTCTCCTCTTCGGGAGCGGTTTCGCATGAATAGGCGGATGAGTCTAACCAGAACAAAATAACCCGCAATGAGTCCGAGGCCCGTAAGCGCGGTCGTTTTAAGACGGCGGATATAGCTTTCCCGGGCGGCTCGTTCGTCTCTCAGCTCGTCGATCATCACGGTAAGCTGCTGGTTCTGCTTCTGAAGCAAGCTGTTCTCGCTCCGGTACGCTTCCAGCTGATTTTGGGTTTCATCCAGTTCATCTATAGTCTGCCCCAGCTCATCCTTCGTCTGCTTCAGCTCGTTTACAGTCTGCTGGTAGCTGTCCTGCAGATCATTCATCTGGTCGGGCAGCTCGGAGAACTGCTCCACCCCGCGGTACAGATCGTTGAAGATGTTGGCATGGGCCGCTGGCGCCGGAAGCGTATAGAGCATTCCGGTCAGCAGGATGGAGGACAGCAGACGCGGCAGTGAAGGAAGAAACTTTGATTTCATAGATAGATCACCGCCTGACGTGTAAGTATATTTTTCCCTATCATTTATTATAACACGCCAGGGTACGGCAAATTGCGGCAACAATCGCTTATCGCCTTTTGTTTTGTTGTGGAGGCGCGGCGCTTGGCGTATACTTTGGACCTGTAAGGGGGGATCAGATTTGAATAACTGGTTGAAGACGATCTTATGGTTGATCGGCTCGGTCCTGCTGACACACTGGATTCCTTTTTCCAGTCTGTTTCGCAACCTGGATACGATGGTCCACGAATTCGGCCATGCGCTCGCCACACTGCTGCTGTCGGGACAGGTGCTGCGGATCGAATTATACGCCGATCACAGCGGGGTGACTTACTCGGCCGTTCAGGCAGGATTTCGCTCGGTTCTGGTATCGCTCGCCGGATATCCCTCAGCCTCGCTGTTCGCGCTTCTTCTGTTCGATTTGTATGCCAGAGGCCGCAAGGAACTGGGGCTGATACTGGCAACGGGCATTGCGCTGCTCATGCTGGTTCTCTATGTGCGGGGCGGCTTCGGCATGCTGTGGCTGGCCGGATTCGCCGGGCTGAATATCGTCATGCTGCTCGCCAGCACAGGAATACGCAAGTTTTATTACCTGTTGCTGGCTTTTTTAACACTGGAAGAATCCGTTGTCGGCGCCCTTTATCTGGTTGCAGCGTCTGCCTATTCGCCATCACGCGCCGGCGACGCCGCCAATCTGGCTCACCTTACCGGAATACCGGCTATCCTTTGGGCTGTTCTGTTTTTTCTGTTTTCCCTGCTTTGCGCCAAATGGGCGCTTGTATCCTTCTTTCGTTCGAAATGAAAAAAGTTCCATTTATAGCTGCTGTTCTCCGGGAGCCGTTCACTTTCTATGAATAGGCTCTTTTTTTTGTCGATAATATCAAACCGAACATATATTCCGTGACAAGGAGTTGTCCGCCAACATTGGTACATTAATAGAAAACCCAAAAAAAGAAAGAGGTGGAAATAATGCATGCCAGCATTCAACCGGCTTATAGATGGAGCCACGATTGCATTTTTTCCGGAAAATCGCAGCAGAACACCCTGCTTGTCGAATGGCGCGGCGCCGCGCAACCGGGTGTTGAGCGGAGGAAGTCGCACAAATTGGTTGCGCGTGACATTGAACTGTATATATGGCTTGAACCCCATGTGAGTCTTGCCGGGATGCACGGCTGCCGCCTTGCGGAAAGCGGAGATCGGGGACTTCTGTTCCAGTTGGGCGCCATTCGCTCGGGGCAGAGTAAATATATTGCATTGGAATTTCATCTGGAATCCCTTCCGGCCGGCCGGCATGAGATGCTGTGGCTGCAGTGGCGATACAGACAGCGGCCGGGCGAACGCAGGCGGGAGCTGCCGGTGCAGAAGCTGACGCTTGAATACAGCCGTCACACCGAATATATAGATAAGGTCAGCTCCTTTTATGTAGAGAAGCATGTGGAAATGCTGAAGGTAGAGGAGACGATTGCGGAGGCCTTGTCGCTGTACGCTGACGGACAGCAGACGCTTGCCCGGGAGAAGCTGCGGCGTCATGCGGATAACCTGCTGCTGATGGCTGTCCGCTCCGAAGATCCTGTCCTGCTGCGGGAAGCCGAGGCGCTTTACATGCAGAGTGAACGGGAGTCCGGAGGGATGGAAGGGGGGATAAACCTCAGTAATGTGAGCACGGATGCTACCGAAGGATCAAGATTGAATTTCAATATTTTGTGAGAATATTCACTTGCTAGCCAGCAAAGGGTTTACAAATGTGAAATGTGAGTATGTTAAAATAGTAAAATAGTTCTATTACTTAATCTATTATATAGAATTTTAATTTTTATAAAATAGATACATATATCTAGATAATTATTATTCAATGAGTCTATTTTACTAATTGTGGCAAGGAGAAGTTATTATGACAGACCGCTTAATCCGTCTGATGCGCATTATTACGCTCGTTCAGGCCAAGCCCGGCATTTTGGCGCGCGAGTTGGCTGAACGCTGCGGCACCAGCGAGAGAACGATCTATCGCGATATGGATGCATTGAGTGCCATGCATATCCCCATTACCCATATGGGGCATGGGAAAGGGTATGCTTTTATCGGCAATTTTGCGCTGTACCCTCTGGACTGGTCTTCGGAAGAGTCGGCCGCATTTTCACAGCTCAGCGACACTATAGAGATGATAAAGCCCTTGATGCCCCGCGGCTTCGAGAGTGCTTATGAAAAGGTGATGGCAGCCGAGTACAAGCACAAGGCGGACAGGGAAGAGAAAAGGGAAGAGAAAATGGAGAACGCCAAGAAGGAGGTCGGCTCTCTCTGGCTCGAACGAAACGGCGCTGTGCCGGAACAGTTTCACTTGATCCATGTTCTAAACGCCGTGCTGAAACAAACAAGCATTCGCGCCGATTACTTCGATAATGCCCAGGAGGAGAACGGACTTGAGATTGATCCGTATTACCTGGTTCCTCTGGAAAACCGTTTTCACCTGATCGGATATTGTCACCGCCTGAAGGTGATCCGAAGCTTTCATATCCACGATCTGACGAATGTAAAAATGACGGACAAGCGTTTTTCCAAGGAGCCATTCAATCTGCAGGAATTTACGAAGCAGAAGTGGTCGATGGATGAGGACAGCCTGCGGGTGGTGTTCAAGGTCAGGTTTTCTGACAGTGTGCTGGAGGAAATTCGAAAGGGAAAGAGTGAAATTGTCCCCGTAAAAATAGAGCAGCAGGGCAAGTACGCCTATTTTGACGTCTCGCTTGAGCGTGACAGGGAATTTATTGACTGGGTAACAAAATTTAAAGAAGCAGCGGAAATTATCGAGCCCGCCCATTACCGTGAAGTTCTACGCTACCAACTAGAGAAATGGCTGTCGCTGTATAAATAGCGCAGTCTTTTTTTTGAGGGATTTTCATGAAATCGTATGCAAATCTATGGATAAATGTCCGGGCGTTCACAAAATGATTGTTGCCGGGGCGGATATATATAGTTAAGTTATTTTATATAACATTTAGTGTTAGATCAATGAGCATATACGATGTTAGATTGGTACGCTCTCTGACTTCAGGAGAGTTTTTGTGTGCTCTTCATTTGACCTATGTTCAATAAGGTGTATATTTAAAGCGATCAGTTCGCGGAATTATTCGGTTCTCTTCCTTTATATGCAAGCATTACTTCCCTTGCGGAAATCGGGCAGTTTTGACGATTTTTGTTCAAATATAACACGATGATATATAATATAACAAAATATATGGTAGATTTATTGGGAATGTGCTAGAATATCTTCTAATCATATCAATACATACACTGGAGGAATGGGAGAATGTTAAAAAAGCTGGCAATGGTAGTAATGGCGGTGGCGGTATTTGCCGTAACGCCTCTTGCAGCAACGGGTAAGGCGGAAGCCGCAGGCAAGACGGAGATCCTCGTATCCGCGGCGGCGAGCCTGAAGGACAGCCTGGATAAGATCGCTGTTCAATACGAGAAGGCTCATCCTAATGTTGATCTGGTCTTTAACTATGCGGCCTCGGGCACTTTGCAGAAACAAATCGAGCAAGGCGCTCCGGCTGATATTTTCTTCTCGGCAGGCGACAAGCAAATGAAGGCTCTTGTTGATGGCGGACTCATCACCCAAAATAAAGAACTGCTGAAGAATCAGCTGGTGGTCGTGGTTCCTGCAAGCTCCAAGGCGAAGCTTAACACGATTTCCCTGCTTACCGGTGCTTCCTTCAAGAAGGTGGCCGTTGGCCAACCGGAATCTGTGCCGGCGGGACAATATGCGCAGCAATCCCTGACTTATAAGAAAATTTGGGACAAGCTGCAAGGCAAGCTGGTCTTCGGTAAAGACGTACGCGCGGTACTCTCCTATGTTGAAACAGGCAACGCGGATGCGGGCTTTGTCTACAAGACCGATGCATTGACTTCCAAGAAGGTTAAGATCGCCCTTACTGTTGGCTCTTTCGCCCACAAACCGATCAACTACCCGATTGGTATCGTCAAAGGCACTAAGCATGAGGCGGAAGCAAAAGCATTCTATAGCTACCTCCAAACTAACGCGGCAACCAGCGTATTCAAATCCTATGGATTTTCCCTCTATTAATAAATAATAAATAAAGACTGCGGGTTGAGTATACATGGACATCAATTGGACCGACTTTATGGCCCCGGTGTGGTTATCGATTAAAATTGCGGTTATCACGAGCGTGATTGTATTCGTCCTGGCGGCGGCAGTCGCCAAGGCGATGGCGAACCGGAAGTTTCCGGGCCGCAGCCTGATTGAAACTGTACTGCTGCTTCCTCTGGTTATTCCGCCTACGGTTGTGGGTTTTGTGCTTCTGGTCGTGTTGGGAAGAAAGAGCTGGCTTGGCGAATGGTATGAGAATTTAACCGGCGGGACGATTCTGTTCACCTGGGGCTCTGCGGTCATCGCCGCCGTCGTTGTCGCCTTTCCGCTCGTTTATCGCACGCTTAAGGCCGGGTTCGAAGAAGTCGACCGCGATTTGGAGGATGCGGCGCGCGCGCAGGGAGCGACAGAAGCTCAAGTGCTTCGTTATATTACCCTTCCGCTGGCGATTCGAACGCTTGCTGCGGGCTATGTTCTCGGCTTTGCCCGCGGGCTTGGCGAGTTCGGAGCGACAATTATGGTGGCAGGCAACATTCCTAACCGGACCCAGACGATTCCTACCGCGATATATGTGGCGGTGGACGGAGGGGACATGACCCTTGCCTGGCTGTGGGTCATTTCGATCATTGCAATATCGGCGGTCATGCTGATGTTTGTCAACCGCTACTCCTGATAAAGACTGGCAGTGAAACAATAAATAACCCTCCCCATCCGGCGGTGTCAGCAGCCTGTGGACAGGAGGGTTATTATTATGTTTCGTAAATAATCTTTCCGGTTTCGGACAGATCGTATCCGTACAGCGAGTCAAGCTCATTATGCAGCGCCTTGGAGCGGCATATCTCAAGCACCGCCGAGATCCAGTCCTGATTATCCGGCCGTTTCAGCATAACCAGATCGTATTTTTCCTGAATGAGCGGAATAAAATCCACGCTTTCGACGATCCGGGAGGCCTTCTCATTCCCCACACCGACATCGGCCTCGCCGCGAGCGATTCTGCCGGCAACCGTCACATGGCTGATTTCTTCCGTTTCATAGCCTTCGATGCTCTGCGACTTAACACCGTTAAGGCGCAATTGCTCGTCCAGCAGCACCCGGGCGCCGGACCCTCGTTCCCGGTTAACCAGCCGAAGACCGGGCTGCCCCAGGTCTTTCCAGCCATACAGTCCTTTGGGGTTGCCTTTCTGCACATACAGGCCGGCGGCTCTGCCCAAGAGGCGGACGACAAGATAGCTGGAGCCTACAAGCATCTTCCGGATATAAGGGATGTTATATTCACCCGAATCGCCGTCCAGCAAATGGGTGCTAACGATATCGGATTCCCCGCGGTACATGGAAATCAGACTGTCAAGACTGCCGGCATACGAACGCAGCGGACGCAGTGAGGGAGAGAACTTCTCCAGATGCTGTGCAATAATATCAAGACTGATATCCTGGCCGGTAATGACAATTTCACGCGCCGCCGAGCGAAACGCCGCCGGTGTGTGAATTGTAGGGGGAGATCCTGCCCCCTGAGGGCCCGTCTTGGCGGCAGAGGCGAGCATGGACGCCTGGCGTCCGCTCTCTCGGGACTGCTGTTTGTACTGTTCCAGGTCCGAGGCATCCACACGCATTTGTTTGCCGACCCGGTAAGAAGAAAGTTCGCCTTTCTTAATCAGATCATAAACCTTCAGTTTTGATATTTTAAGCAACTGAGCAACCTCTTCGGTTGTATAGGATGTATTGTCGGACATAAAGTAAAGCCTCCTAGGAAGTAGGCTGCGTCAGCAGCCATCGCACTTTGGGTGCACTAACACAAGACTACCTTATTTTCTGGCCGGACGCAATTATCTAGAGGGTCGGATAACTGAAAAGAACCGGATGTACATGAAAGTAATGTACGTCCGGTTCTATTTTGCTTCTGCTATTCAGAAGGCGGATATTCACCTTAGGCCAACAAGAGTACGGAAGAAGCTTTGAAGAGGGCGGTAACGGTTGCGCCTTCTTTAATGCCGAGCTCCTCCAGAGCATCCAGGGAAATGATGGAAGTTATCTTTTGTCCGCCGGCGTCCACAACAACCTTGGCATTGATAGGTCCTGCCTCTATAGCTACTACACGGCCTTCCAATTGGTTTCTGGCGCTAATTTTCATTGTACGTTCTCCTCTCAATTTAGGGTAATAAGAGTTGTATGTGATGTAAATCTTGATGTCTAATTATAATTAGTTATAACGGGATATAACTAAACCATAATTCCTATAGTAAAATCATACTACATAATGTTTGGAAAATCAAGGTATTCTGAGCAATATCGATAAATTTCACGAAAAAACTTGGCGATGATCTGAAAAATCGATAATTTTAGCGATAAAGGGTTAATAAGACCGAATAACAGGACAACAATAAATGTATAAATACATTAGAGTTAAATAGTGTAAAATTTATATGTGTCGAAAAATTGAATGTTAGGAGGCTGGGCTACTTACCGTTCAGCTTGCTTATCTTGCCAAAAAAATATAATTGGTACAAGTAAAACTTTTGCCGAAAATGCATTATAATGAAGTATTAAAAACAGATAGCCATCATATTAAGGGGTAGGGGAGCATGAGACTAAATGAACTAAGAGAACACCGCCAATATCCGGAGATCACCCGCCTGGAGACGTCACGGGCCGTATACGAACGTGATTATTCCCGGCTGATTCATTCACCGACCTTCCGCAGGCTGCAGGGGAAATCGCAGGTATTCGGCGCAGGCACAGGGGATTATTACCGCACGAGGCTGACCCATTCGCTTGAGGTGGCACAAATCGCCCGGGAAGCGGCCAAGAGCCTGCTGCGCTCTTATCCGGAAGTAGGCATGGAGAAGGCTGATCATCCAGGGCTGGTCATTGACCCGGAGGTGGTTGAATGTGCGGCGATTGCGCATGATTTTGGCCACCCTCCGTTCGGACATAAGGGAGAAGAGGTGCTGGACAGCATTCTGGACCGTCTGGTTGAGGAGAAGACGGCGCAGAAGGCGGCGGCGACAGGAGCGGACCCGGCGCGCAAGCTCGAAATTTATAACGAGATGAGAACCAGATATGAGCATTTTGAAGGCAACGCGCATAACTTCCGGCTCATTATGTTTCTGGAGAAGCGCGAGAACATCGACGGACTCAATCTGTCCGACGCCGTTCTGCTTGGAATCAACAAGTATCCGTTTCCCGGAACGACGGTTAAAAAGGGAATGTATCTGCATGAATGGGAATATATCTCCCATATCCGTTCGGAATGGGGCATCCCCGCAGGGAAAAAGACGCTCGAAGCTCAATTGATGGATTTATGCGATGATATCGCTTATTCCGCCCATGACCTGGAGGACGGCATCAAAGCCGGAAAGATTGAAGTCCATGAATTCTTTATGCATGATCCTTACATCTTGAGGCTGATTGTCGAGAAAATCATGACGCTGGAGGATTCCTTCTGGCATGGGTGGACAGAGGAGACGATCCGCCCGAAGGTGGAGGAAGTGCTGAGTTCATTCCTGCGGATCTGGAAGGAGAAGCTGCCGACCTGCGAGAACGATTACTCCCGGACCCGCCGCGAAGTCAAGGCCTACTGGGTAAGCACCTTTGTCGCCAGCCTCGGCGTTATTCCGGACGGCGACTGGAAGAAGGTTACCTTTATTAAGGAAGGAAAAGAAGACGAGGACCTGCTCCGCACGGTAAGCGTGCTGAAGAGCTTCGCCTGGGTGACGATGATTCGCGATCTGCGCGTCCAGCGGCTGCAGAAGCGGAGCGAATGGATTGTGCGGAGGCTGTGGGGAGCGTTCCTCGACCCTGATACGTCGAAAGCGATCATCCCTACCGATTGGCTGCAGCGTTTTGAGAAAGACCAGCGGAGGCCCAAGCCGATTTGGACCTGGGAGCATATGGTGATCGATTATATCGCCGGAATGACAGATGCATTTGCCGAGAAGATTTACAATGAACTGTTCGGGCTGAAGGTTGGCTCCATCTATGATCTGGATTGAATTTTTCCCGCAATTTGGCGCCTGATCTGCTGAAATATGGAGAAGGCGCTTTTTTGCGCGTATTTGTATGGGGGGTTACACCGGATGGATTACAAGCAGACGCCTTATTTGTATATGCACCGCAGCCATGAGAACGAGAGTGGATTGTGCCAACTGGAGCTGGACGTTTTATTGCAGGGGGATGCTCTGTCGCCTGGACTGATTATTGCCCGGGAAAAGATTGATCCGGGCCGCAGTCCTTTTTTATCGGGAAGAATTGACATTTTATTCGCTTCGGACTCGGAGGAGGCGCTCGCGAGGCTGGCCAGCGGAATTACGCTTGGGGAAGGGGAGGCCTTCAAGCTATTCTGTCCCAAGGAAGGGGGAGGAACGTATGAAGAGCGCAGAGAGCTGGAGAGGAGAATCGGCAGGCATATTCCCGGAACGGCCGACATGCGGTCGCCGGACCGCGTGTTCGGTCTGGTCATGCTTGAGGGTATGATCCTGTTCGGCGAGTACCACGAGAGCGACAGGAGCTGGCAGCGGCGCAAAGCCAAGCCGCATAACTATTCAACGGGACTTGGCGTTGCACTGGCCCGGTCAGCCGCCAACATTGCGGCTCCCCGTCCGGAGGGCCTGCGGGTCCTCGATCCCTGCTGCGGAATGGGGAGCGTGCTAATTGAAGGGCTGTCCATGGGCATGGACATGGCCGGATGCGAGCTCAATCCCCTCGCTGTGCGGGGCGCGCGAGGGAATCTGCGCCATTTCGGTTACCCGGACCATATCGTGACGCTGGGCGACATGAGAAATCTGTCCGGTCATTATGATGCGGCCGTGCTGGACATGCCGTATAATCTGTGCTCGGTCCTCTCGCCGGCCGACACGCGGGAGATGCTGGAGGCGCTCCGCCGCTTGACCGGCCGAGCGGTCATTATTTCGACGCTGCCGATAGAGGAGCATATCGCTGCGGCCGGTTTTTCGATTGAAAGGGGCTGCACCGTGTCCAAAGGTTCCTTTCAGCGTTCGCTTTGGCTGTGCTCTTGATATCGGCGGCGGTAGTCGATCACATTGCTTGCTTGAGTCCCGCAAGCCAGATAGGATTTCATATTTTCGGTAAAGATATCAGTACGGAGATTTCCTTCGCCCGGCGGATGACGACCTCCGCCCCTGCAAGAATGTCAAGGTCAGGTTGCCTGGTCCGCCTGGCACCCGGCTTATAATGCATATCAAATCTGCGGAAACAGGTGAATTGACGATGAATGATAAAGCTGCGGACCCTAGTAGCAGGGCCGCCAACGAAAGACTGTTCACTGCGGTAAGATTGTCTCCCGAGCTTCGGGGAGCCGTCGGCGGCATGTGCCGCAGTCTGTCCCGGGAGCTGTCCTTTGCCAAATGGACGCATGAGGAGGATTACCATATTACACTTCAATTTCTGGGGGATACCGACACCCGGTCCATTCCGGAGCTTGTGTCGGCGCTGAAGTGGGCTGCGGCGGACTTCGGGCCGTTCACCTTGTCTCTGCGGGAAACGGGCGTCTTCGGCCCATCCGCCGCTCCGCGCGTCCTGTGGGCGGGGGTGGGCGGAGAGACGGACCGGCTCCGGGAATTGCATCACCGGATCGTGGCGGCTACGCGGCCGCTCGGGTTCCAAGCGGAGGAACGCGCCTATAAGCCCCATGTAACGCTGGCGCGCAAATATAGGGGAGAGCGAGCCTTTGCCTCCGGAAGTCTTGATGCGCTCACACAGGAAGCGGCGGCTCTTCATATGTCCTGGAGAGTCGAGGACTGGGTTCTTTTCGTTACGCGGATGCACCATAAGCCGATGTATGAAATTGTCGAAACGATAACAATCTGAATAATTTGGAAGCTGCGGCTCCGTGCGACAGTTCACCTGCCCGTGATCGGGGGTAATCTAATTATTATGCAGAGGAGGGAAGAGTCATGAAACTTACCTATTACGGTCATTCCGCGCTGCTGGTTGAAGCGCCTGAGGCCAGGGTCATCATTGATCCGTTCTTATCGGGAAATCCCGGTTCGGGAATCGCTCCGGAGAACATCAGGGTGGACGCGGTGCTGCTGACGCATGGGCACTCCGACCATCTCGGAGACGCGGTGGCGATTGCCAGGAATAATGACTGCCCGATATTCGCGGTCTATGAGCTTGCGGAGTACTGCCGGATTAAAGGAGCGAAGGTCAAGCACATGAATATAGGCGGCGGGCTTGCCTATTCCGGCTTTACTGTCAAGTACACGCCGGCCCTCCACTCCTCCTCCATACAGGAGGGCGACTACTGGATTTATCTGGGCCAGCCTGGGGGAATCCTGCTGACCCTTGGAGGCCAAACGCTGTATCATGCCGGAGATACAGCGCTGTTCGGAGATATGAGGCTGATCGGGGAGCGCAATGCTATCGATGTCGCCGCGCTCCCGATCGGGGATGTGCTGACGATGGGTCCGGATGACGCGCTGCTTGCGGCGAACTGGCTGCGGGCGGCCAAGGTCATACCCGTGCATTATAATACGTTCCCGGCTATTGAACAGGACGGAGCGGAGTTCTGCGATCGGCTGAAGCAGGAAGGCATTGACGGATTCCCGCTCAAGGCCGGGGAAAGCCTGGAGATTTAGGAGGCCGCAGCAAGAAGAGGACGAACGGCACTCCGCCGCTTCGTCCTCTTGGTATGAGCCTCGAATCAAGCCTCGAAATCATGAATCAAGGCGCCAGATATACCGCTTTGTCGCCGCGCGCCTGCGCTGCGGTGCCATTCTCCCCGGCCAGCTTCCCCTGCTTGCCCAGCATCTCCAGCACCGTTACCGCACAGTTATGCGGCTGGTACCGATCGGGGGAGAGCCGGAGGCGGCGCTGTTCTTCAAGCTCTGCGTACTCGCGCTGGAGCAGCCGGAACCATTTGTCTATAACCGTCTCGGAGTTCAGCACCTCGGCCAGGCCAAGCTCGACGAAATATTGGCAGTTCTTCTCTTCTTGTCCGGGAATGGCCTGATAGAAGAGCATGGGGATGCCTTTGGCCAGCGCCTCGGTGCAGGTCATGCCCCCCGGCTTGGTAATCAGCAGATCAGAGGCGTCCATCAGCTTGTTGACGTCGCTGCTGTACCCGAGAATAGTAACATTTCGATGCCGGAGCCGGGGGTCGCTGCGCATTTTATCCACCAGCTTGTCATTGCTGCCCATGCAAAAGATGAGCTGGATATGATCAACCTTGGCTGTCAGCGCGTCCATGAACCCTTCGCCGAACATCAGGCCCCAGCCCCCGCCCATAATAAGCACGGTCGGCATATCGGCAAGCCCCAGCTCCTTGCGGAGCGCTTCCCTGCTGGAGCGTTCCCAGAATTTAGGGTGGACAGGAATGCCCGTTACCGTTACCTGATCGGAAGGAATGCCCCGTCCCGTCAAGATTGATTTTACCCGGGAGGTGGAGACAAGATAACGGGTTACCTCCGCGTTAACCCAACTGCCATGCGCGTCATAGTCGGTAATAAGCGTGTACAGCGGAACTTTAAGCCCCAGATGCTTCAGCCTTGACACGACGGCCGCGGGAAGTGGGTGAGTGCATATAATCAGATCGGGTTTAAGCTGTTCGATGACTTGCCGGGCATGGGTATAAAAAACACGGTGCAGCGCCAGTTTGGTGAACCGGTTCAGCGATCTGTGATATTGGGTTTTGTACAGCATGCCGACCAGCTTCGGCTGTCTGCTGACGGTCTTGCGGTAGGCGGAAAGAATCCATGGAGCCACCGTCGGGTTCAGGAATTTGCCCAGCTCGATGACCCGGCACTGGACTGCAGGATTGAGGCGCTTGATGCCTTCAGCCAAAGCATAGGCGGCCCCTGTATGTCCCGTGCCGAAGCCTTCCGAAAACAGCAGTACTCTTTTCTTTCGCATAATTTCACCCGCTACTTTCCATTTCGATAGAATTGCAAAGTCTGTTACAGTTACTATACGCCATATTTGCTCAGAAATTCTGTACTCTTTTCACATTATACAAATAAGACGTAAATAGAAAGTTAAAACACTGCAAGAACTAAAAATAAAACAGTTCCGAACATATTGCAATCTGGCAGCCGGAATGGTAAATTAATGTATGACTGAATGACCGAATTTGTAAAATAGTCAGAAAGCTGTCCGGCATGTATGGAGCCGCAGAAAGGAGGCGCGCGAAGGTGGCAGTGGTGGATCGAAGGCGGCAGGTGATTGAGGCGGCGGCAAAATCCTTTTCACTATTCGGCTACAAAGCGACAACGATGGATCAGGTGGCCAGAATCGCGAGCGTCGGCAAAGGCACCATTTATACTTTTTTTTCGAATAAGGAGCAGCTGTTTGACGAGATTGTTCACAAGGTTATTCTGGAGATGAAGCATATTGCCGAGCGGGAGATCAGGCGTGACAAGCCTTTCTTTGATAACCTGCAGCGTGTGCTGGACTCCTTGCTGGAATTCCGGAGCGAGCATGAGCTGATTATCAAGCTTTCCCAGGAAAAGCGCGAATTCGGCACGCCGCAAGCCCAGGAGGGACTCGACAAGATCGAGGGCGCCATCATTGGATACCTGGAGCGGGAGGTGGAGCATGCCATCAGGCAGGGTGAAATCAAGCCCTGTGACCCGAAGGTCATATCGGTGGTTATGCTGAAGCTGTACATTACGCTGACGGCCGAGCTGAACAAGCTGCATGCGCCTCTTGGCAAGGAAGAGATCAAAGCGTATTTTCGGCTGATTCTGGCCGAGGGCCTGGCGCAGCAGACGATGTGAGAGAATGGCGGGAGGCGTCGAGTGATTCGGCAACATCTATGAGAGACTCCGATAGGGGTTTTTCTTATCTCTCAAACTGACCAAACGGGGAAAATAGTCATCACGTATTACAACGGTTTTGCATGAACAGAAAGAACAGATATAAAAGGAGAGGACCGGAGTGAAATCATTATCTGTCTTTATGAAAGATGCGGGCTCGGCGTTCAAGAAACCGATGACGCTGATTACCATCCTGGCCGTGCTGTTCATTCCGACGCTTTACAGCGGAGTGTATTTGAAGGCATTCTGGGACCCTTACGGCAATCTGGATAAGATGCCAATCGCCATCGTTAATGAAGACAAAGGCGCCGATTACGAGGGAACCAGGCTCCACGCCGGTGAGGATCTAGTGGAGGAGCTTAAGAAGAGCAAGGATTTCAGCTGGACCTTCGTGAGCCGCGAGCAGGCGGCGGAGGGACTGAAACAAGACGAGTATTATGTGGCGATCATTGTGCCGGAGAATTTCTCCGCGAATGCGACAACTGTGCTGGATGAGCA
>NZ_ASSC01000533.1 GCF_000520735.1 Paenibacillus forsythiae T98 | reverse complement strand
CAGCGGCAGCGCGGCGGTTCTTGCAAGCCGCACAGCGGCCAGATTGAAGCCGCTGTGCAGCGGAACCAGAAGAGCCGCCAACCACGGGGTGCGGGCGATAATCAGCGCGGCTCCGATATGAAAGGCCGAAGCCCAGATCCGCTCCAGGATGCCCCACAGCGGACTGGCCTGCGGATTGCCCTGCGCCTGAAGAATTTGCTTGGCCTGCATGGCCTTCTCATCGCTCCGTTTAATCAGCGACAGGATAAGGATCGCGTTAACGATGACAAACAGCACTTCAATGGCCGCCCAGCCTTGGCCGAGCGACAGCGCCTGCGGGAATGAAGCGGATAGAATGGCAAGCAGAGCGAGCCGCACGCCTTCCTCCAGCACACCGGAGCTGCCGACTACGACCAGCTTGGCCCGCTCCTGCGGCCAGCCCCGGACAAGCGCGGCGAGCGGTCCGCGCAGGAATAGGGCGGCCAGCCAGCCAAGCGCTCCCAGCCCGAATATGGTCCACTCTATGGCGTGGCCCGCCGCGCTGAACACAGCCCCGTACATTACCGGCACCAGAATATACAGCGGCAGATATTTCAGCGTTCTCTCCGTTACTCCCGCGAACGGGTCTTTTTCAGTGTTTCCCATTATTGCGGTCTCCCCCGCTTTTGTTCTTGTGTTCATGGCTCTTCCTGCCCCTCCCCTTCGTTTACGCCTTCGGATGAACCGGCGGGCGCTCCCGGAATGACGATGGTGGAGATCATCCGCCGCCTGTGTCCGCTTCCGGGCTCGTTCCCGGCATATTTCTGCATGGCTTGTCTCATTTCCGCCAACAGCTGCGCGTATTCATCATCGGTCAAATGAAGCTGCACCTGGCGCATGGAGACGCCGTCCTTTTGCAAATCGTATTTCTCCTGCCGCACATAAGCGCTGAAGTCGCCGACCAGCGACGAGACGAATTTCTGAAAAAGCGCCATATGCTCGCCCGCCGACCGCTCCGTCGTATCCGAAGGCGTAGCGTCTTCGCCTCCCTGGGACAAGTAGTATACTTTCTCCACCGCACCGCGAACTTTGTTCTCCTCAGCTACCTCCAGAACCCCGGCTTTAAGCAGCTTGCTCAGATGCCGGTACATCGTCGCCTGCGGTATCTCCTCAAGCTCCTTGACCAGTTGCTGTGTCGTACGCCGCCTTCCATTCAGCAGCGCCTGAATGATGCGCATCCGAATCGGGTGCAGAATCAGATCGGCCTTCGATTCGGCCATAATCTCACCTCATTAATATTATCATTATCGATAATGATAATATTAACTTCACGCCAAGTCAATCTCCGGGATCCCTGCTTATTCGATCATAGCTCCCTTCATCCCCGCGTATACATCGTATAGCGGAAGCATGCGGCGGCCCCTGAGCTGTCTCATGTTTCATTCGACCATGAACTATATTACATGGAAGGCGGGATGGAGCCGTGCATTACTATATTGAAACGGAACCTGGCGTCAAGCTATTTGTGGAGGATATCGGAATCGGGGTGCCGGTCGTCCTGGTGCATGGCTGGCCGCTGGATCACCGGATGTATGAATATCAGGTGACGCATCTGCCCGGATACGGCTATCGCTGTATTTCGATCGACCTGCGCGGCTTCGGCTATTCCGACCGGCCCTGGGAAGGCTACACCTACGACCGGATGGCCGACGACATCCGGGTCGTGCTGGACACCCTGCGCCTTACGAGCGTGCGGCTGGTCGGATTCTCCATGGGCGGCGCCGTCGCCCTGCACTATGCGGCCCGGCACCGGGGCTGCCGTCTGTCGCAGCTGCTTCTGCTGGCGGCCGCGGCTCCCAAGTATACCCGGGGGGCAGACTATCCTTATGGGATGCCTGTATCCACCTTGGACCAACTGCTCGCGGGGGTGTACACCGACCGGCCTCAGACGGTCGCGTCCTTTGGAGAGAATTTTTTTGCCAAGCCGGTTTCCCCCGCCTTTCGCGAGTGGTTCCAGTCGCTCAGTGTATCACCCTCCAACCACGGAACCGCCGGCGGTGTGCTGATGCTGCGAAACGAAGATTTGCGCCCCGACCTCCCCTTAATTCAGGTACCCACCGCGATTTTCCATGGGCTTCTCGACCAGATTTGTCCCTACGACTTCGCCCGTCTGATGCATCAAGGGATTCGGGGCTCACGGCTACTGACCTTTGAACAAAGCGGGCACGCCGTCTTCT